>JAHCMG010000050.1 GCA_019192585.1 Devosiaceae bacterium MH13 | reverse complement strand
TGCTCACCAACTGGAACACGATTTCCAACTCGATCAAGCGTCTCAAGAGCCTTGAAGAGGTTCTGGCGGATCCCGAGTCGGGCCTGACCAAGAAAGAGCGGCTCCTGCGGACACGCGAGCGCGACAAACTCGAGCGTGCTCTCGGCGGCATCAAGAACATGCCGGGTCTGCCTTCCATGATGTTCGTGATTGACACCAACAAAGAGTCGATCGCCATCAAGGAAGCCAACCGCCTCGGTATTCCCGTGGTTGCCGTGGTCGACACCAATTGCGACCCCGATGGCATCGCGTTCCCGATCCCCGGCAACGATGACGCCGGCCGCTCGGTGGCGCTGTTCTGCGATCTGATTTCGCGCGCCGCCCTTGACGGGATTTCGCGTAACAAGACCGGCCTTGGCGAAGATATTGGCGCGGCGGTCGAAGCACCGGTCGAGCCGGTGCTGGAAGCTGAGCCCGAAGCCGAAGCGGACATTGCAGCCGAAGTGGCCGAAGACGTCGCTGCTGAAGCACCGGCCGAAGCCGCGCCTGAAGCGGACGAAACGCCGGCGAGCTAAGTTGAGTGAAAGCGAGCGCTCCCAAAAGGGGGCGCTGGCTTTGTCATCAAAGTGCTACATCGCCTCGCTAGCGGCCCGAGCAGCAGCCCTACGGGCGAGCCGCCGCAGGGTCGCGGGCAGGCAATGACCAAAGCCTTTCACACAATCGTGGCGCGGCATCCGATCGTCACGCCTCATACGATCTTTAAGACTGGAGATTTGAGCAATGGCCGCAATCAGCGCAGCAGCCGTTAAAGAACTTCGCGAAACCACCGGCGCCGGTATGATGGACTGCAAGGCCGCGCTTGTTGAAACCGACGGCGACATGGAAGCCGCTATCGACTACTTGCGGACCAAAGGCCTTGCGCGCGCCGCCAAAAAGGCCAGCCGCGTTGCAGCTGAGGGTCTTGTCGGCATCGCCGAAGGCGACAAGGTCGCGGCCATGATCGAGCTGAACTCGGAAACCGACTTCGTTGCGCGCAACGAGCAGTTTCAGGGCCTCGTCTCAGCCGCCGCGCAAACCGCTATGGCAACGTCCGACGATGTGGCCACCGTTCTCGCGTCACCCCTCGCGGGCGGCGAGAAGAACGTGGAAGACAGCATCAAAGATGCGGTTGCCACCATTGGTGAAAACATGACGCTGCGCCGCGCCGCGCGCCTCTCGGTGAACGAAGGCGTCGTTGCGACCTACGTGCACTCCGCCGCCGCACCGGGCCTTGGCAAGATCGGCGTGCTGGTTGCGCTTGAATCAGCCGGCAACACAGAAGCGCTGTCGGCCATCGGCCGTCAGATCGCGATGCACGTCGCTGCCACGAGCCCGCTGTCCCTGTCTGTTGATGATATGGACCCGGCGCTTGTCGAGCGTGAGCGTCAGATCTTCGCCGAGCAGGCGCGGGAATCGGGCAAGCCCGACAACATCATCGAAAAGATGGTCGAAGGCCGGATCCGCAAGTTCTTCGAAGAGAGCGTGCTTCTGAACCAGGCTTTCATCATGAACCCCGATGTCACCGTGGCTGCTGCCCTTAAAGAGGCGGAAGGCGAGATCGGTGCGCCCGCAACGCTGTCGGCCTATGCGCTGTTCAAGCTTGGTGAGGGCGTTGAGAAGGAAGATCAGGACTTCGCGGCTGAGGTTGCGGCAGCCGTCCAGGGCTAAGGCCTTCACCCTTGATACGCATTCCGAGAGGGGCGCTATGCGTGACAGCATAGCGCCCTTCCTGTAGGCAGGGCTCACCGGCGCCGAGCCGGCACGTTCCATATCCGTACCATCGCGCGAAGCTGCACGTCTTAATGCCCATGACCACTCGACCGCCACGCCTCCTCATCAAACTGTCGGGCGAAGCGCTGCAGGGCAGCAAGTCCTTTGGCCATGATACCGAGGTGCTAACCCGCATCGCCGGCGAAATTGCCGCCGCTTCGAAGACCGCGCAGCTTGCCATCGTTGTGGGCGGCGGCAACATCATCCGCGGCGCGCGCATGGCAGCCGAAGGCGGCGATCGGGTCGCGGGCGATCATATGGGCATGCTTGCAACCCTCATCAACGGGATCGCCATGCGCGAGGCCATCCGCAAGGCGGGCGCGCCGTGTACGCTGCTCTCTGGTTTTCCGGCCCCCACAATT
>JAHCMG010000049.1 GCA_019192585.1 Devosiaceae bacterium MH13 | reverse complement strand
GGTGATCATGGCAAACTGGATGCCCGAGCGGCGCACCGCGACAAGGCCTACGAGGAAGCCCATCACGGCGCCGATCAGCATGCCGCCGAAGCCAGCGCCAACTACGATGATGTCCACGTGTCTGGTGGCCGGGTTTCCTGTCTTGGCGTTCATCTCGATACCTCTGGTCTGACTTTTGAATTGCGGGTCTTGAAGGAGAGAGTGGCGGCGGGCGGCAGCCACACAGCACCATTGCGCCGGCCAGGGCGCATCACTTGCGCCCTCCGGCCTTGTAACGGCGGACAAATGCGCCGAGTTCGCCCACCACGCCACGCCTGAAGAACAGGATGACGGCGAGCAGGATGACGCCTTGCGAAATCAGCGCCCATTCGCCGAATTGCGCCAAGTGGTCGTTGAGGCCGATGACGATGCCGGCGCCGACCATCGGGCCTGTCAGGGTGCCGAGGCCGCCAAGCAGCGTCATGAAGATGACCTCTCCCGAGACGTGCCACGAGACGTCCGTCAGGGTGGCGAACTGGAACACGGTGGCCTTCAGTCCGCCCGCCAGCCCGGCCATGCCGGCAGAGAGCGTCATCGCCACAAGCTTGTAGCGGTCGGGCTTGAAGCCCAGCGACTCCACCCTTGGCTCGTTGTCGCGGATTGCCTTGAGCACCTCGCCGAAGGGCGAATGGACGACGCGGTAGAAGAACGCGATCGACAGAACGGTCACGGCAAGGACGAAATAGTAGAAGGAGAAATTGTCCGACAGGTCGATGAAACCGAAGATCTCGGTGCGCGGAATGCGCTGCATCCCGTCCTCGCCGCCGGTGAACTCGGATTGCAGCAGGAGGAAGTAGACGAACTGCGCAATGGCAAAGGTGATCATGGCGAACTGGATTCCCGAGCGGCGCACAGCGACCAGGCCCACGAGGAAGCCCATCACGGCGCCGATCAGCATGCCGCCGATGATCGCGATCTCAAGCGAGACGCCGGTGGTCTTGAGGATATGCCCGGTGATGTAGGCCGCGGTGCCGAAGAACATCGCCTGGCCGAAGCTGAGCAGTCCGGCGTAGCCCAGGAGCAGGTTGAAGGAGGATGCGAAGATGACGAAGACGAGGATCGTCATCAGCGTCACCGAGTAGACGAAGAACGGTGCGATCAGCGCCAGAACGAGGATCGCGGCGAGGCCAAGATAGCGGCTCATCACGCGCCCTCCTTCTTTGAAAACAGGCCCTGCGGGCGCAATATCAGAGCCAGAATCATGATGACGAAGATCACCAGGTTGGCGCCCTCCGGGTAGAACACCTTGGTCAGGCCCTCGACCACGCCGAGAAGGTAACCGGTCAGGATGGCGCCCATGATCGAGCCCATGCCGCCGATCACCACGACCGCGAAGATGACGATCATCAGGCTCGACCCCATTGATGGCGACACCTGGTAGATGGGTGCTGCCAGCACGCCACTCAGGCCAGCCAGACCGACGCCGAAGGCGTAGGTCAGCGTGATCATCCTGGGCACGTTGATGCCGAAGGATTCGACGATTTCGGGGTTTTCGTTGGCTGCCCTCAGATAG
>JAHCMG010000048.1 GCA_019192585.1 Devosiaceae bacterium MH13 | reverse complement strand
AACCGCGTCCTCAACGATTTTCAGGCCGACCCCGAGACCGACTATACTGACCGCAGCGCGGTCGCCGAGGAGATTGCCCAGTCGCGGCGGCTGTGTGGTCGCCATGGCTGGCCGATGATCGATGTGACCCGCCGCTCGATCGAAGAAACCGCCGCCGCCATCCTCGTCCACTATCGCGAGCATCGCGAGCGTCTGGAAACAGCTGCCGACAGCGCAAACGCCGGGGGCACGGCTCCCTCGGCAAACACCCAAGGCGTTGGATAACCGAAGACCGCAATGAACAGCCCTGATCCTGCTCGCCTCGACCTCGTCCTCGCCTCGGGCTCTGCCATCCGGCGCGAGCTGCTGGTCAATGTCGGTCTTACCGTTGAAACCCGGCCCGCCGAGATCGACGAGCGCGCGCTGGAAGAGGGCCTGCTAGGAGCCAGCCCCGAAATGCTCGCCATCGCCTTGGCCGAAGCCAAAGCGCAATGGGTCTCGCAAAAGGTGCCAGGAGCCCTCGTCCTTGGCTGCGATCAAGTGCTCGACCATGATGGCGAGGTGCTTCACAAGGCGCCCGATCGCGCCGCCGCCAGCGCCAAGCTCGCACGCCTTTCCGGCTCAACCCACACGCTGATCTCCGCAGCCGCCCTGGTCCGCGATGGCAAAACCCTATGGTCCGGTTCGGACATGGCGCAGCTCACGATGCGTTCGCTTTCGGCGCGCGACATTGACGCTTATCTCGATCGCGCGGGCGATGCCGCAACCGCGTCCGTCGGCGCCTACAGGCTCGAAGAGCATGGCGCCGCGCTGTTCGAGCGGTTCGAGGGCAACCATTTTACCATCCTTGGATTGCCGCTTCTCATGGTGCTGCATGCCCTGCGAGACCTGGGCGTCGATCCCGCAACGGGGAGCACCGTCCGATGACCTTGCGCGCCGCTGTTCTCGGTTGGCCCATCGGCCATTCCCGCTCGCCACTCATTCATGGTCACTGGATCAAGGAGCACGGGCTCGATGCCAGCTACGAGCCCATCGCCGTCGACCCTGAAGGTGCGTCCGCTTGGTTTCGCGCGTTCAAAACCCACGGGCTTGTCGGCGCCAATGTCACCATTCCGCACAAGGAATTGGCGCTCGAGGCCTGCGATACGGCCGAAGACCACGCCCGCCGGCTGGGCGCGGTGAACACCATCTGGCTCGAAGGCGACCGGCTGTGCGGCACCAGCACCGATGGCGCCGGCTTCATGGCCAACCTCGACCAAACTGCCCCGAACTGGCGGGATCATAAAGCGGCCGAAACGGCTTTGGTCCTAGGGGCGGGCGGGGCCGCGCGCGCCATCCTTGATGCTCTGCTCACCGCTGGCGTCGGGCACATCCTCATCGCCAACCGCACCGAAGCGAAGGCGCAGGGTTTGGCTGACTGGTTCGCCCCCGCGTACCCCAGCGCCAAAATCACGGCCGTCTCGCTTGCCGAGACCGATAACGTGGCGGGCCAAGCCGGGCTGGTGGTCAACACCACGGCGCTTGGCATGGAAGGCCAGCCCCCGCTGACGCTCGATGTCGGCCGTTTGGCCCCCGACACAACGGTCACCGACATCGTCTACACGCCGCTTGAGACCCCGCTCCTCGCCGCCGCCAAGGCGGCAGGACACCCTGTTGTTGATGGCCTGGGCATGTTGCTCCACCAAGCCGTCCCCGGCTTCGAGCGCTGGTTCGGCGTGCGCCCAACCGTCACCGAAGCCGTCCGCCGCGTCGCGCTGCGCGATCTGGGCGTCCTCACGTGATGGACCATGCCTTGGGGCCCAACATCGTGCGGCTCGGCCTGACCGGCTCGATCGCGACCGGCAAGTCGACCACGGCGGCCATGTTCGCGGACGAAGGAATCCCGGTCCACGATGCCGACGCCGCCGTGCACGCGATCTATGAAGGCGAGGGCGTCGAACCCGTTGGCGGTTTGATTCCACAAGCGACCAAACAGGGGTTCGTGGACCGCGCGGTCTTGCGGGCCGCGCTCGCCGACCAGCCCGATCTGCTCCCCAAGCTCGAAGCCATCGTGCATCCGCTTGTGCGCGCCCGCACCGAAACGGCCATCGCTGACGCGGCTGCGGCCGGCCATTGGCTCATCGTGCTCGACATCCCGCTCCTTTTTGAAACCGGCGCGCAGGATCGCCTCGACCAAACCGTTGTCACAGTGTGCGATCCGGCCATCCAGAAGGAGCGCCTCATGGCCCGACCTGGCATGACCGAAGAGACGGCGACGTTCCTTATGGGCCGTCAGATGCCGCAGGACGAAAAACGCGCCCGTGCTGACCATGTCATCGACACCGGCCACGGTCTTGAGGCGGCGCTCCAGCGGGTCCGGGCCATCCTCGCGGCGCTTAAGGCCGAATATCGGGGATAAGTGCGGGCATACCAGGGCCGAAACGATTCCCTTCGGCGCTCTTCTGGGCCACAAACGAGCGATGCGAGAGATCATCTTCGACGTTGAAACGACCGGCCTGCGCGCCCGCGATGGCGACCGGATCTGTGAGATCGCCGGGGTTGAGATGGTCGACTATGTGCCCACCGGCGTGACGTTCCACGAATATGTGAACCCGATGATGGCCATGCCGGCAAAGGCGCAGGAGATCCACGGCCTGTCCGATGAGTTCCTCAAGGACAAGCCTGAGTTCGACACAATCGCCGCGCGCTGGGTCGACTTCATCGCTGACTCGCGCCTTGTGGCGCACAACGCCATGTTCGATTTCGGCTTCGTCAACGCCGAATTGGAGCGATGCGGGCAAGCGCCCATGTCGTTCGAGCGGATGATCGATACCGTGGCCATCGCGCGGCGCAAATTTCCCGGGTCGGACAATTCACTCGACGCCTTGTGCACGCGTT
>JAHCMG010000047.1 GCA_019192585.1 Devosiaceae bacterium MH13 | reverse complement strand
GCCCGGCCGGGGGAGGTTGGCGATGCTGCATGATGATAGGCTCTTCCCAGCCGATCCGAGCGTCCGCTCGGTGGCTCGGGCTCTCTACGCCACGGTCAAAGACCTGCCGCTGATCTCGCCGCACGGCCATACGGACCCGGCCTGGTACGCGCTGAACGAGCCGTTTCCCGACCCTGCGCAGCTGTTTGTGGTGCCGGACCATTATGTGTTCCGCATGCTCTACTCGCAGGGTGTGCCGCTTGAGAAGCTCGGCGTTCCGACCGTCGATGGTACGCCCGTGGAAACCGATGGCCGGGCGATCTGGCGGCTGTTCGCCGAGCACTACTACCTGTTTCGGGGCACGCCGACGCGGCTTTGGCTCGATCACGCGTTTAGCGACCTTTTCGGGCTGACCGAGCGGCTGAGCGCCGCGAACGCCGACCATGCCTACGACACGATCGCCGAGCATTTGCAGCGGGACGATTACCGGCCCCGCGCGCTGTTTGAGCGTTTCAATCTCGAAGTCATCGCAACCACCGAAAGCGCGATCGACCCGCTGACCTACCATCAGCAGATCGCGCAAAGCGGTTGGGGCGGCCGCGTGGTCACGACCTATCGTCCCGATGCGGTGGTCGACCCCGAGTTTGAAGGCTTTCACGCCAACATCGACGCCCTGTCCGAGTTGACCGGTGAAGACTGCTGCACGCTCGATGGGTACTTGGCCGCGCACCGCAAGCGCCGGGCCTTCTTCAAAGCCGCTGGTGCGACGGCCACCGATCATGGGCATCCGACCGCGCTGACGGCCGACCTTAGCGCCGCCGACAAGCAAGCCTTGTTTGACAGGGTTATGGGCGGGCCCGTTTCGGCGGCGGATGCGGAACTGTTCCGGGGGCAGATGCTCACCGAAATGGCCTTGATGAGCCTTGATGATGGGCTCGTGTTGCAGATCCATGCCGGCGCGCACCGCAACCATAATGGGCCGCTTTTTGCGCGGTTTGGCCGCGACAAGGGCGCGGATATCCCTAGCGCGACATCCTATGTCGACGCGCTCAAGCCGCTCCTCAACAAGGTGGGCAACGCGCCTGGCCTGAAGGTCATTGTGTTCACGCTCGATGAGACGGTTTATTCGCGCGAACTGGCGCCGCTTGCGGGCCACTATCCGTGCCTGTTCCTGGGGCCGGCCTGGTGGTTCTTTGATTCAGCCGAAGGCATGAAGCGCTACCGTCAACTCGTCACCGAGACCGCGGGTTTTTACAACACCGTTGGGTTCAACGACGACACCCGAGCGTTCCCTTCCATTCCTGCCCGCCACGACGTGGCGCGGCGGATCGATTGCGGTTTCCTTGCCGAACTGGTGTGCGATCACCGGCTCGATGAGGACGAAGCCTACGAGGTTGCCCGCGACCTCGCCTACGGCTTGGCGAAGCGGGCGTATAACCTGTGACAAACACTGGAACCCGAAACGGGAGGATCCCATGAAGCATTCACCTCTTTTGATGGCAGGCGTCGCGGCACTGTCGCTAAGCTTGGCAGCGCCCGCCGCCGCCCAGCAGTTCCGCGCGGCCGACACGCACTCCGATGGCTACCCGACCGTGGAAGCGGTCGAATATATGGGCGAGCTTCTGTCGTCCTGGACCAATGGGCGGATGGGCATTCAGATGTTCCCCGGCCGCCAGCTCGGTGAAGAGCGCGACACGATCGAGCAGACGATTGCAGGCGTGATCGACATCAACCGCGTCAACCTCGCGCCGCTCAATGGCATTGTGCCTGAAACGGCGATCCCAGCGCTGCCCTTCATCTTCCGCTCCACCGAGCATATGCGCACGGTGATGGATGGTGAAATCGGCCAGGAGATCATGGCGGCGATGGAAGAGCACGGTCTTGTGGGCCTTGCCTATTACGATTCTGGCGCGCGCTCGTTCTACAACTCGGTGCGCCCGATCACCTCGCCGGCCGACATGGAAGGCATGCGGATCCGCGTGCAGAACTCCGACCTGTTCGTCGCAACCATGGAAGCGCTGGGCGCCAACGCCACGCCAATGGAATTTGGCCAGGTGTACGAAGCCTTGGCCAACGGCGTCATCGATGGGGCGGAGAACAATTGGCCGTCCTACGAGTCCACCCGCCACTTTGAGGTCGCCAACCACTACACGCTCAACCAGCACTCGCTGTCACCTGAGGTTCTGGTGATGTCGAAATCGACCTGGGACGGGCTGTCGGCGGCTGATCAGGCCCTGGTGCTGAAGGCAGCGGCGCTGTCGGTTCCGCACATGCGGGACCTGTGGGATGCGCGTGTGGCCGCATCCCGCGAGGTGGTCGAAGCCAATGGCAACGAGATCATCTCGGACGTCGACAAGCAGCCATTCATCGATGCGATGGCGCCTGTTTATGAGCGTTTTGCCGGCACGCCTGAGCTGTCAGACCTCGTCGAGCGCATCCAAGCGGTGGGCGCTGAATAAGGGGTTCTCCCGGAGCCGCTCGGGTTGCCATTCGCGCCCTTCTGGGCGCGGGTGGCGATCCGGGCGGTTTTTCGCAAACGGGTTGTGGACCCGCAAACCCAACGTCATGGCCGACCCTGGTCCGGGCTTGACGTAAGAGAGACCAACAAGTGCTCACAACCATCGCCTCCGTCCTCGACCGCATCTCCCGCTACGCGCTTGCGCTGTCAGCGCTGGGCCTTGTCGCGATGACGGTGATCGTCGGCTGGCAGGTCTATGGCCGCTATGTGCTCAATGATACGCCGCATTGGTCGGAGAGCCTCGCCATCTTCATCATGAACTGGTTCATATTGATCGGCGCGCCGGTGGGCGTGCACGAGCGGTTCCATATTGGCGTGGTCTTCTTCAAAGACGCGATGCCGCGCCCGGTTCGTTTTGGCCTCGAAGCGCTGATCCATCTGGGCACGGCCGGTTTCGCGGTGGCGATGATCCTCTATGGCGGGCAGCTCGCTGAGACGACATGGAGCCATACGATCCCCACCCTCAACCTGCCGCGCGGGCTCCAATATGTGCCCTTCGTTCTGTCGGGCGCGTTGATCATTTTGTTTTCGGCCAGTCACTTGGCGCGGCTCTTCGCTGAGGGCCCCCCGCCACCGGCGCTCAGCGGACGTGATGGCGCCGACCAAGCGCAAGAAAGCGCCGCATGACCCTGATTGTTCTGTTTGGCTCGTTCTTTGCGGCGCTGATCATCGGCGTGCCCGTCGCGTTTGCGCTGGGGCTGTCATCGCTCATCACGGTCTTCTACCTCGAGCTGCCGCCGCTGATTGTCTTCCAGCGTATGGGCGCTGGCATCAATGTGTTCGCGCTGATGGCGATCCCGTTCTTCATCTATGCGGGCGAGTTGATGCTGCACGGCAAGATTGCCGACCGGCTCGTCACGCTTGCCGGCAACGCGCTGGGCCATGTGCGTGGCGGCTTGGGCGTCGTGAATGTTGCGACATCGATGCTGTTT
>JAHCMG010000046.1 GCA_019192585.1 Devosiaceae bacterium MH13 | reverse complement strand
GTCTTCATCAAAGAAGATCCAGTGATAGTCGTCGTTAGGCCACTTGATCTTGGCGCGGGTGATCTTGCCGTTCTTGCCCGTCCAAACGGTGATCTCACCGAACTTGATGTTCATCCCGTCGAGCACGGGAAACGGGAAGACCTTTTTCGTTGTCTTCTCCTCGTCTTTGTCTTTGCGGTCTTTTTCTGCGTCCTTGGGCATCGTTTCCTCCTAAGGCTGATAAGTCCAAGACCATCGCTCTTAAGAGGACAGACGCCCGTGCGCTGTGCCGCAGGTCACAGGCGCGCGGGCGACCTAGCCGTCCGCGTCCGCTGGATCGACCGGTCGGCGGCGCCACCACGCGACCCCAACCACGCCCACCAGACACAGCGCGAGGCCGTACCAAGTGAGCGCGTATTCAAGATGCCGGTTGGTGAAGGTGAACTTGGTTTCCCCTGCCTGGGGTAGCTCGCCACCCACACCCGCCGCCAGATCAATGGTTATCGGCAAGGCGACGCTGACGCCCGACGCCTGCATCAGCTGGCTTACATCGCGGCGGTAGATCAGGCCGTCCTCATAATCCGCTTCGGGGGTAAAACGGCCAGCGACATCGTTGGGGCGAATGAGGCCCTCAAGCTGGACGACCCCCGCCGGAGCCCGGCGCACGCCGAGGCCCGGTGCCAGCTCGAAGGGCACAAAGCCGCGGTTGACGAAGACGATGCTGGACGCGGTCTCAAAGCCTTGCAGCCACCAATAACCCGGGCCCTCATAAGGCCCTTCGGCGTCCGACAGGGTGGTGAAGACGCGCACCGGTTCGGTGACAAAGCGGCCCTCCAGCGAGGTGCGCCGATAGCTCAGCCCCTCAATGGCCTCATCCTGCGCCTCACCATAGGTGCTGGAGATCATCTGAAGCTCGGCTTCCTCCAGCAACTCGCCAAGTGGCACCGGCGGAAGCGTGGGCCGCTCTTGCGCTTGCGCGATCAGGCCCTGCTTCCATTCAAGGCGCTGCAGCTGCCAGGTGCCCAGGGCCAGCAAGGTCGCAAGCGCACCGAGGATCAGCGCGATGGTGAGCAGACGTTTCATGGATCTGGCGTATCGATGTCCGAGTGGCGCGTTTCCCGCGCGTCCATCTGGTACTGGCGCGCGATCATCCAGCCTTTCAGTGGGCGCAGCGGCACAAGGCATGTGAGCAAGACCAGCGGCAGACCCACCGCCGCGTGGACCCAGTAGGGCGGCGCATAAGCGAGCTCAAGCCAAAGCGCGACGCCCACAACGATAAAACCCGCAAAGAAGGTGATGAAGACCGCCGGCCCGTCGCCCGCATCGGCAAAGCCATAGTCGAGATCGCAGACCGAGCAGCGATCGGCGACCGTCAGGTATCCCTTGAACAGCTTGCCTTGGCCGCAGCGTGGGCAGCGCCCGCGCGCGCCGGCGGCAAGTGGCGAAGCGGTTTGTGCGTTGCTCATGCGCGCTCCCAAACGGCAAACGGGCGGCCAACAAGGCCGCCCGCTCGTTGAATGCTTTGCGGCTGGGGCTTAGTGGCCGCCGCCATAGCCCCAAACGTAGATGGCGACGAACAGGAACAGCCAGACGACATCAACAAAGTGCCAGTACCAGGCCGCTGCCTCGAAGCCGAAATGCTTCTGCTGGGTCATCTGACCTTGCATGATCCGGAACAGGCAAACCGCCAGGAAGATGGTGCCGACGAACACGTGGAAGCCGTGGAAGCCGGTCGCCATGAAGAAGGTGGCGCCGTAAATGTGGCCCGAGAAATCGAAGTGCGCGTGGCTGTACTCGTAGATCTGGAAGCCCGAGAACAGAACGCCCAGGGCAACGGTCAGCGCGAGCATCTGCTTGAGTGTCTTGCGGTCACCCTCGATCAGCGCGTGGTGCGCCCAGGTGACCGTGGTGCCCGAGGTGAGCAGGATGATCGTGTTGAGAAGCGGCAGGTGCCACGGATCGAAGGTTTCGATGCCCTGCGGCGGCCAGACGCCGCCGGTCAGCTCGGTGCGCATGGGCTGCTCGGCCGGTCCGGGGAAGAAGCCAGCGTCGAAATAGGCCCAGAACCAGGCGACGAAGAACATCACCTCCGAGGCGATGAACAGGATCATGCCGTAGCGCAGGTGAAGCGAGACGACCGGCGTGTGGTCGCCGGCGATGCTCTCGCGGACCACATCGCGCCACCACATCGTCATGGTGTACAGGACGCCCAGCATGCCCAGCGCGAACCAGATCCAGGCGCCGCCATGCATCCACACCACGGTGCCAACGGCCAGAACGAAGGCGGAGATGCCGCCAACGAACGGCCACGGGCTCGGCGGCAGAATGTGGTAATCGTGATCTGTTGCGTGACCTGAGGCCATGATCAAATTCCCCCGAAGTCAGCGAGCGCGATGGCGTTCGCTGGTCAGTTTTGCGTGTCGGCCACGGGCTGTGGACCGACCGGATTGGTTGTGTTCGCCGCCAGTTCAGCGCCTGCGGGCGCGTCGGCGGGGAACATGGTGTAGCTCAGTGTGATCGTGTCGATGCGCGCCGCCGATGGGTCATCGAGGATCGCCGGGTCGACAAAGAAGACCACGCCCATATCGGCGACAGCGCCGGGCGCGAGATGCTGCAACTCGAAACAGAAGCAGTGCATCTTGTTGAAATAGGCGCCGGCTTGCGGTGGCGAGACGTTGAAGGTCGCAGTGCCCCAGCTGTCTTCGCCGGTCAGGCTGGCTGCCTGATACAGCGTTTCGGTGATCGCCCCGATCTGCACTTCGATTTCAGTGTCGACTGGGTCGAGATCCCAATCGAGGCCGGCAGCGACATTGGCGTCAAAGCGGACCTTGATGGTCTGATCGAGGGCTTCGACTGGCGCGGTATCAGCAACTTGCGTGGTGCCGCCAAAGCCAGTCACCCGGCAGAACAGCTCGTACAGCGGCACCGCTGCGTAGGCGACGCCGACCATGCAGCCAGCGAATGTCGCGAGCGCCAGCGCGGTGCGGGCCGGGCGGGAGACTGGGGATGATGCCATACGCGCCTCCCCTACATCGGCCGTTGCAGGATGCCGGGCCCCTGAATGAGGCTGACAACGTAGAACAGGATCACAACGGCGGCCAAAGCCAGCGCCAAGGCGACCGAGCGCGAGCGGCGCTGCTTGTAGAACTCTGCCCGCTCGGTCGCGCTCATCGGCACGGTCTCGGACGAGGTCGCGATGGGCTTGGGGTCAGCAGGACGGGTGCGGGTGCGTGCCATGGCTTAGATCCCAACGCTCCAGATCAGCGCTTCGGGCAGGCGCCAAGCCAGGCCGAAGACATCGATGATCAGGTCTTCGCCGAGCATCACCAGGAACAGGGCGAACAGGTAGGTGATCGAGAAGCCAAACAGCTGACCGGCCGCTTTGTTCCGTGTCGGGATATCTGTGGCGCGCAGCAAGCGGATGCTGAACCACACAAAGGCCGCACCGCCGGCGACGGCAACCAGCGCGTAAGCGGCGCCGGCAAAGCCAAGAAACGCCGGCGCAGCACCCAAGGGCGCAAGCAGCACGGAGTAGAGGACAATCTGTTTCCGGGTGTGCTGATCACCCATAACATTGGGCATCATCGGCACGCCAGCGCGGCCATAGTCGGCCGACTTGAGCAAAGCCAGCGCCCAGAAATGGGCCGGCGTCCACATGAAGATGATGGCCACCATCAGGACCGGTTCAAGCGACAGCGTGCCAGTTGCGGCCAGCCAGCCGATTGCCGGCGGAAACGCGCCAGCCGCGCCGCCGATCACGATGTTCTGCGGCGTCGAGCGCTTGAGCCACATCGTGTAGATGACCGCGTAGAAGAAGATGGTGAAGGCCAAGGCGGCAGCCGACTGCCAGTTGACCAACAGGCCCAGGATCACCACCGAAAAGGCGGAGAGCAGCAGGCCAAAAGTCAGCGCGTCACGGGGCCGGACGGCGCCAGAGGGGATCGGCCGCGTTGCCGTGCGCCCCATCACCCGGTCGATATCGGCGTCGTACCACATGTTCAGCGCGCCAGACGCGCCAGCGCCGACGGCAATGCACACAATGGCGGTAAACGAGACCAACGGGTGCAGGGCAACCGGGGCTGCGACGAGGCCGACGAGCGCGGTGAGCACCACAAGCGACATGACCCGCGGCTTGAGGAGGTTGATGTAGTCGGCGGCAGAGGCCGTCGACAGGCCAGCCTCACGCAGCGCCGAGCGGGCGTGCGCTTGGGTATCGGCTTGGCTGGTCACATCGGTGACGCTCATGAACGCGGGTCCGTCTAAGAGGGCGAAGCGGCGGTGAACCTGTCACCGCCGCTGCATGGCTTTGCTAGTGCTGCTCGAACTTCACGCGCGGCAGCTTTTCGAACTGGTGGAACGGCGGCGGCGAGGACAGCGTCCACTCCAGCGTCGTTGCGCCTTCACCCCAGGGGTTGTCGGCTGCTTTCCGCTTGACGGCGAAGGCATGGAGCACACCCACCAGGAAGATCAGCACACCGAGGGCCGAAATGTACGAGCCGATCGACGAGATGTAGTTCCAGCCGGCATACGCATCGGGGTAGTCAGCATAGCGCCGCGGCATGCCATTGAGGCCAAGGAAGTGCTGCGGGAAGAACAGAAGGTTCACGCCGATAAAAGTGACCCAGAAGTGCAGCTTGCCGATGAACTCGGAGTACATGAAGCCGAACATTTTGGGGAACCAGTAGTACCAGGCCGCGAAGATGCCGAACACGGCGCCGAGCGACAGCACGTAGTGGAAGTGCGCGACCACGTAATAGGTATCGTGGAAGGCACGATCGAGGCCAGCGTTTGCGAGCTGCACGCCCGTCACACCGCCAACGGTGAACAGGAAGATGAAGCCCAGCGACCAGACCATCGGCGTCGCGAAGGTGATGGAGCCGCCCCACATGGTGGCGATCCAGGAGAAGATCTTCACGCCCGTGGGCACCGCGATCACCATGGTGGCGAACACGAAATAGGCCTGCGTCTCGACCGAAAGGCCGACCGTGTACATGTGGTGGGCCCACACGATGAAGCCGACCACGCCGATGGCAACCATGGCGTAGGCCATGCCCAGATAGCCGAAGACTGGCTTGCGGGAGAAGGTCGAGACGATGTGGCTGACGATGCCGAACGCCGGCAAGATCATGATGTACACTTCGGGGTGACCGAAGAACCAGAACAGGTGCTGGAACAGGATCGGGTCACCACCGCCGGCGGGGTCGAAGAAGGCCGTGCCGAAATTGCGGTCGGTCAGCAGCATCGTGATGGCACCAGCAAGGACCGGCAGAGCCAGCAGAAGCAGGAAGCCGGTGACCAGGATCGCCCAGGCGAACAGTGGCATCTTGTGCAGCGTCATGCCCGGCGCGCGCATGTTAAAGATGGTGGTGATGAAGTTGATCGCGCCAAGGATCGACGACGCGCCCGCCACGTGCAGCGACAGGATCGCCAGATCCATCGCCGGACCTGGATGGCCCATCGTTGAGAGCGGCGGATAGATGGTCCAACCACCGCCAACGCCGAGGCCGCCCGGAGGGCCCTCAACAAACATCGACATGATCAACAGAAGCAGAGCCGGCGGCAGCAGCCAGAAGGAGATGTTGTTCATGCGCGGGAACGCCATGTCCGGCGCGCCAATCATGATCGGCACCATATAGTTGGCGAAGCCGCCAATCAGCGCCGGCATGACCACGAAGAACACCATGATCAGGCCGTGGGCGGTCACGAACACGTTGTAGCCGTGGCCGTCGGCGAAGATCTGCATGCCCGGCTCTTGCAGCTCGAGCCGGATACCGATCGACAGCGCCCCGCCGATGATCCCTGCAATGATCGAGAAGATCAGGTACAAGATGCCGATATCTTTGTGGTTGGTCGAGTAGACCCAACGCGTCCAGCCGCGCGGGATATCGTCATGGGCTGTGGCGTCTGCGTAGCTTGCCATGATCACTTAGTCCTTGTGTCGCCCTGCGTTGCGCGCCCTAAGGCGCGGCGCGGAGAGGTTATTCAGAAGCGGCCAGTTCGGTGGTTTCGTCGTCGCGGAGCATCTGCGCCAGCATGTCATTGGCGCCGCCCAGATCGTCGGCAGCAACCGCTGCCCAGGCGTTAAACTGATCTTCGCTGACAACGCGGATGGCGATGGGCATGAAGGCATGGTCGGTGCCGCACAGCTCCGAACATTGGCCGTAATAAATGCCCTCGCGTTCGGCGTGGAACCAGGTTTCGTTGAGGCGGCCGGGCACAGCGTCCATCTTCACACCGAAGGCCGGCATAGCGAACGCGTGCAGCACGTCGGCCGCCGTCACGATCAGACGGACCGTGGTGTCGACCGGCACGACGACGGCATTGTCGACGGCCAACAGACGCGGGAAGTCGGCCTCGGTACCGCCGGTGGCTTCCATGGCCGCCAGGCGCTCCTCATCGTTCAGCATGAACTGGAGGAACTCGATATCGTCATGGTCGGGATACTCGTAACCCCAGTACCACTGATAGCCGGTTGCCTTGATGGTCATATCGGCCGGCGGCACCACCGCTTCTTCGTACAGAAGCCGGAAGGAGGGCACCGCGATGAAGGCGAGGATCAGCACCGGAACAACGGTCCACGCAACCTCAAGGCCAACATGGTGGGTGGTCTTGGAGGGGGTGGGGTTGTTCTTCTGTGAGAACCGCACGCAAACATAGACCATCAGCGCGAGAACGAAGATGACGATCAACGTAATAATGATCAGTGTGTAATCTTCGAACCAACTGATCTGCGCCATGATGCCGGTCGCAGCCTCTTGGAACCCGACGGCCCAAGGGGTCGGCTGCGCCGCCTGCGCTGTCGATGCGCCAGCGGCAAGAAGGCCGCCAAAGGTGGCCAGGAAAGTCAAAAAGCGATGGGTGAGCGTCATGAAACGACCGATCTCCACATAAATGGGCTTCCTGCGCGGGCGACCGCATGAGCGGGTGCGACAGACAAGCTGATCGACCTGCCAGGTGGGCCCGAACCGATATGTGCGGCGCACATATCTCCGCCTGAACGCAAATTTACCTACAGAACTCCCCCCATGAAAGAAACCCCGCCAACCGGTTTGATGTGCGTCAAATCAGCACCAGAGCCCTTATCCCTTGGTCGAAGGACGTGGCAGCGCGCCGCGTGGCGCCTCCACAGGCCCTCTCGCCTAAAGAAGGCCCAATTGCTAGGCTTTCAGCGCCTTTTGCGTTCGAATCAGTTTCTGAGGATCCGCTATACATGCCTCACCTTTCGCGCCGCTTCCTGCCGGTGAACCGCTCGGCCGTTCTGGCCCTTCTCGGCGCTGCGATTCTTGCCCTTGCGTCTGCCTGGCCAACCCATGGTTTTGCGCAGCCGGTGGTCCAACAATCGTTCAATGCCTGGCAGATCCAGTGCGAGACGCCCGATGGCTCCGATGTTGAACTGTGCGCCTTGGTGCAGAATGTCGCTGCCGTGGACCGGCCCAATGTGGAGTTGCGGGTCACCATCGTGCGCACCATCGATGGTGGGGCGCACATTTTGCGCATTGCGGTGCCGCTGGGCGTGCTGCTTGATGGCGGCCTGGGCTTGCGGGTTGACGAGACCGATGTTGGCACCGCCGACTTCGCACGCTGCCTGCCGTCGGGCTGCTATGTCGAGATGATCATGGACCAGCAGCTGATCGACACCATGTCGGGCGGCGAAACGGCCTGGTTCGTCATCTTCCAGACGCCCGATGAAGGCATCGGCATCCCCATTGAGCTTGCCGGTTTTTCCGAAGGCTTTGCCGCCCTCAACTGAGGCTAGTTAGCCGTGCGAACTTGACGGTTGCGGCTGGCGCTGCAACTGCCTGCGCATGGATACCCTGCAAGCCCTGCTCGCCCGCGCCGCCGATGAACCCATCATGGTGGTGTTGATCCTGCTCGCCGCGTCGCTGGTTGCAGTGCCGATCTTCCAACGGTTCGGGCTCGGTGCCGTGCTTGGCTATCTGGGCGCTGGGCTCGTTATCGGCCCGCTGACAGGGCTCGTGTCCGACGTTGCCTCCATCGCCACGGTGGCCGAATTCGGCGTTGTCCTGTTCCTGTTCATCATCGGGCTCGAACTGAAGCCGTCGACCCTGTGGTCGCTGCGCCGCTCCATCTTCGGGTCGGGCGGCGGCCAAATGGTCGGCTCGACGGCGCTGTTGTTTGTTGCCGGATGGGCCTTCGGGCTAAGCTGGCAGGCGGCGCTGATTGCCGCGTGGGCCCTGGCCCTGTCCTCAACGGCGATTGCGCTCGCCATCCTCAACGAGAAGCGCGAACGCGAAACCCCGCACGGGCGCGCCAGCTTCGGCATTTTGCTGTTTCAAGATCTGACGGTCGTGCCACTGTTGGCGATCGCTTCGTTCCTCGCGCCGCTTGGCGCGGGCGGTATGGGCCTTGCCGATGCCGGCATTGCCGTTGCAGCTGTTGCCTTGCTGGTGGTTTTGGGCCGCTTTGCCATCAACCCGCTGTTCAACATGCTCGCGCGCACCAAGGTCCGCGAGATCATGACGGCGGGCGCCCTGCTGATCGTGCTCGGTGCGGCGTTCTTGATGGACCAAGCGAACCTGTCGACCGCGCTGGGCGCGCTGATCGCGGGCGTGATGCTGTCGGAATCGGATTTCCGCCACCAGCTTGAGGCGGATATCGAGCCGTTCCGCGGCCTGTTGATGGGCCTGTTCTTCCTCACCGTGGGCCTGTCGATCGATCTCGATGTGCTGATCGGTTCCTTCGGGCTGATCGTGGCGGTGACGCTAGGCGGTGTCGCCATCAAGTTTGCCGTCACCTACACGTTCGAGCGCTTTATGGGGCAAACGCACGCCTGCTCCGCCAAAGCGGCGGCCTATGTGTGCCAGTTTGGCGAGTTCGGCTTTGTCGTGTTCGGCGTGGCGCTTGCCGGCGGGTTGATCGATGGCACGCTGTCGAGCGTGCTTGCCTCATCGGTCGCCCTGTCGATGGCGCTGACGCCGGTGATCCTCAACGTCACCTATAAGCTGACCTCGGGCCAAAAGGCCGAAACGATGGAGGAGGACTACGCCTCCGCCGACGCACGGGTACTGATCATCGGGTTTGGCCGCTTTGGGCAGTTTGTCTCCCAGACGCTCCTGTCGGGCGGCGAGCGGGTGACGGTGATCGATCTCGACCCCAACCGCATCCGCGAGGCCAAACGCTTCAAAGCGCGCATCTATTATGGCGATGGGACCCGGCTCGACATTTTGGCCGCCGCCGGCATCGCGCGCGCCGAAGCGCTGGTGGTCGCAACCGATGACCGGGAGACCACGACCCGCATCGTTGCGGCCGTCCGCGAGGCTTACCCCAACCTGCCGATCTTCGCACGGGCCTATGACCGCGGACACGCATTGGCGCTGTACCGGATCGGCGCCGAGGCAACGGTGCGCGAAACCTACCACTCTTCGCTTGAGATGGGCCGCCAAGTGCTGATGGGCCTCGGCCATAGCGAGGCCGAAGCCGATGACCGGGTGGGCGATGTGCGCGCGCGGGATATGAAGCGCCTGGCCATCCAAGCCAAGGAAGGCATCATGGCTGGGATGGACCTGATCTATTCGAACGGCATGACGCCGGGCAAACCGGCCCAAGATACGATGCCAAGCCCCGTGCCCGAGCCGCTCTCGGGCAATGAGGGCGAGGCCGAAGCGCTGTCGGAAGCGACCGAAGCGCTGACCAAAGACACCAAGGACCCAACCTAATGGCGACCAAATCTGCCGACGCTGACGACGCGACGCCGCGTTTCGTCACCGGCTCAACCATGCGCCACACGGTGGTGATGACGGGGACAGCGTCGGTGGGCCTGGTGGCCATTTTCATTGTCGACTTTGCCAACCTGTTCTACATCGCGCAGCTCGGCGAGACCGAGCTTGCGGCTGCGATCGGCTATGCCGGCACGTTGATGTTTTTCGTCACGTCCGCGGCCATCGGCTCGACGATTGGGATAACGGCGCTCGTCTCGCGCGCCCTCGGCGCTGGCGACTTAGAGCGCGCCCGCTCGATCGGCGGGACGGGCCTGATCATGATCGCCGCGCTGATCTCTTTGGTTAGCCTTGTGTGCTTTGTGTTCCTCGAGCCGCTTTTGGCAGGCCTGGGCGCCACCGGGCGTACGCTCGAGGTCGCAGTGGGCTTTTTGCAGATTGTGCTGCCCTCGATGCCCCTTTTGGCGCTCGGCATGGCCATGTCGGGGCTCTTGCGCGCCGTCGGTGACGCGCGCCGTGCCATGTATGTGACCCTCGGCGCTGGCGTCGCGGCGGCGATCATGGACCCGATTTTCATTTTCGGCCTCGATATGGGTGTCAATGGCGCGGCCATCTCCACCAACATTTCACGGCTCGCCCTTTTGGGGCTCGGTGTGCATGGCGCGCTTGTGGTCCACAAATTGGGAAAGTGGCCGGATATGAGCGTCTTCGCCGAGCACGGCCGCGCTCTGGCTGCCATCGCCGTGCCCGCGATCCTGACCAATGTGGCGACACCGGTGGGCAACGCCATCGTCACCCGCGCCATCGCGCCATTTGGCGATGATGCCGTGGCCGGTTGGGCCATTGTTGGGCGGATCATCCCGGTGGCGTTTGGCGCCATCTTTGCCCTGTCGGGCGCGGTGGGGCCGATCCTGGGGCAGAATTTCGGGGCGGGGAAGATCGACCGCGTGCGCCGCGCCTTCATGGACGCTTTGGTGCTGATTTTGGGCTACACGGCGGTGGTTTGGGCGATCCTGTTTGTCGCCCGCGAGCCGATCGTCGCGCTGTTCGATGCGACCGGCGACGCGGCTTCGCTGGTCATCTTGTTCTGCACCTATGTTGCGGCGAGCTTTGTGTTCAATGGCGCCCTGTTTGTCGCGAACGCCTCGTTCAACAATCTCGGCTTTGCCACCTATTCGACCGTGTTCAACTGGGGCAAGGCCACCATCGGGACGCTGCCCTTTGTTTGGCTCGGCGCCCAGTGGGGCGGCGCGGCGGGCGTGTTGATCGGCCAGGCGATTGGGTCGGTCGTGTTCGGGCTTGCCGCGGTCATCACCGCCTACATCACCATGCAGCGGCTTGAGCCGCCCAAGAGCGATGATCACCACATCGCGCCGCACCGGCCGGAGCCGGCGCCCTTCGCGTCGGGCAAGGCCGCGAGCTAGCGCCTTTAGCCGCCTTTGTTGACCAGCTGGCGTTTGCCGCCACCGAGCACCAGCCAGTTACCGGCAAGCGCCAGGACCACGCCGATGATCGCCGGCACGGTCCATTGGTAGCCCTCAAACAAGGTTGAAGAGGCGAGCGCAATAAGCGGGAAGATGACCGTCGCGTAGGCCGCGCGCGCGCCGCCGATGCGGCCAAGCAAGGTCAGATAGCTCCAAAACGCGATGACCGACGAGAAGACCGCGAGCCAAACCAAAGAACCGAAATAGCGGGCGGTTGGCTCGACGATAAAGGGGTGCTGCTGCACGGCGGCCAAGATCACCAGCCAGATCGTACCATACAGCATGCCCCAGGCGTTGGTGGAGAGGATCGGCAGGCCTTGGCGCTGTGCCCGCGCCGACAGCACATTGCCGAAGCAGAAGCACAGGGTGCCCAGCACACACAGGCCCAGGGCGAGCAGCGCCTCGCGGTTGAAGGTGGTGCCGGCGATCTCGGGCCAGAAGAGGAACACCACGCCCAGCGCGCCGATGCCCGCGCCAGCAAGCCGCCTCGGCTCGGGCTTGTGGCCGAAAAAGACGATGCCGATCAGGAAGTTCACGACCGAGGCCAGCGAGAACACCACGGCCAAAAGGCCAGCGGTGATGGTCAGCCCGCCATAGTAAAACAGCACAAAATTGGTCGAGAAGATAAAGACGCCCATGGCCGCAAACAGGCCGTGCTCGCGCGCGCCGAAGCGAAGCCGCTGGCGCGCAAACGCCGCCCAGGCGAACACGATGATGCCCGCAAGCGCGAACCGCCACACGAGCGAGACTTCGGGCGCGACCACACCAAGCTGCATGCGCAGCCCAAGCCAGCTCGTGCCCCAGACAAAACAGGTGATCGCAAAAAGCGTGTAATCTGGCGCGGTGAGCGCGACATCATCGCCCGTTGCGCCGGCAGCGCTGACGGTTTGTTGGGATTGCGAAGCCATGAAATCGGACCACATAAAGACAAGACGTGCGGCTTTGCCATGAAAGGGCAGCCATGACCATCGCGATAACCGCTGATACCCCGCCGACCTCCGAGCCGGCGGGAGACGACTTGCCGAAACTGGGCCTCGCCCTCGGCGGCGGCGGTGCGCGGGGGCTGGCGCATATCGTGGTTCTCGAATTGATCGAGGAGCTCGGCCTGCCGGTCGCCTGTATCGCCGGCACGTCGATTGGCTCGATCATGGGCTGGGGCAAGGCTGCCAGCATGCCGGCAGGCGAGATGCGCGAGTGGGCGCTGACCACCTTCCTTGATGGGCGCGAGGTTGCCACCCGCGCCTGGCGCATTCGGCCCAAACGCTGGGAGGCGCTGCGCGGCATGAGCATGCAGCTTGATGCCGATGCAATCCTCTCGGCCTTTCTGCCCGCGAGCCTGCCCGAACGGTTCGAAGACCTGTCGACCCCGCTGGCGGTGGTCACGACCGATTATTACGGCTGGACCTCCCACACCATCAAAGCGGGCGCGATCCGCCCAGCCGTCGCCGCCAGCATCGCGATTCCGTTCGTGTTCAAGCCGCGCGTTCTCAACGGGCGCGTCCATGTCGATGGCGGGGTTGTGAACCCGCTGCCGACCGGTGCCTTGGGCGCGTGCGATATGGTGGTGGCCGTCGACGTGATCGGTGGACCTGAGCCGCAAGGCGAGAATGCGGGCGACCGGGTCGATCAGCCGCCCTCGCAGATGGAAAGCATCTTGGGCGCAACGCAACTATGCATGCAGACCATCACCAAGGCGCATCTTGATCGCCATCCACCCGATGTGCTGATCACGCCGCCGATCGCGAACTTCCCCGCGCTCAACTTTCTCAAGACACGCGAAGTGCTCGCCGCCGCCGACAGCCATCGCGATTTGATGCGACGACAGCTGAGCGAGGGTGTCGAGCGCTGGCTGCGCCAAACCTAAGGCGTTGTTTTTAGTAAGTTAACAGCGGATATAGGCCCAGCCCTCGGCTTGGCGCTGGGCAAGATGCAGCACGGCAGCACCCACGGTTTTAAGGCCCGCCCGGGCGGTGAGCCCTTGCTTGCGAAGCGAGTTTTCGCACACCAACAGATGGGCATCGGTGGCGTCATCAGCGCTCTCGGTCGCTGCACGCGCACCGGCGGCGTTGACGACGATCTCGATGGCGGCATCGGGGTCGGCGGCTGCGAGGTTCTTGGCGTTTGAGCGGGCCCGTTCGAGCGCTTGCGGCGTCGGGGCATGGAGCAAAACCTGCAACCGGCTCATAGCGCGGCTCCAATCTCGCGGGTCAGGGCCGCGACCTCTTCTGAGCCACGCACCCTTGGGCGTGGCAGCTCGATGGTGCGGTTGAGGGCGACCGTTGCGGGGCTGCCCGATAGCACCACCACCCGGTCGGCGAGGATGACCGCTTCGGCGATATCGTGGGTGACGAACACGACCGCTTTGCCGCTGACCGACCAGACACGCAGCAGCTCGTCTTGCAGGCCCTCGCGGGTGAGCGCGTCGACAGCGGAGAAGGGCTCGTCCATCAACAGGACGTCGGGCTCCACCGCGAGCGCACGGGCGATGCCGCCGCGCTGAACCTGCCCGCCGGAGAGCTGGTGGGGATAGCGATCGCCCAGCGCATCAAGGCCGGTCAGCCTCAAGACTTCGCCGACGCGCCCGGTGCGCTCCGCCTCGCTGAGCTTGAGCCCCTCCAGGCCGTAGCCGACATTGGCGGAAAGGGTTCGCCACGGCATCAGGCGGCCATCTTGGAAGACGATTGCCCGGCGGCGACGCGTGGTCTGCTCGGCCGCATCGAGCGCGATGCGCCCGCTCTGCGGCGGCAACAGACCCGCCCGCACGCGCAACAGGGTGGACTTGCCAACACCCGATCCGCCGACGATGGCCACGAACTCACCGGGGGCAACCTCAACAGAAAACCGGTCGAGGACCGGTTGAGGGGCATTGGGGTACTGAAGGGTGATGTCGTGGGCTTCTAGGACGGCCGCCATCGCAGCGCTCTATCTTCAAGGCGACCGAAAATCCAGTCGCTGCAACTGTACACAACAGAGATCGCCAGCATGTAGACCACAACCGCCTCATAAGCGCCAACGCCGGCTGCGGCGTTCATCTCTTGGCCCATGCCGGGCACGCCGAGCAGTTCGGCGGCGATCAGCGTCATCCAGGCCTGGCCAACCCCGGTGCGTAAACCGGCGAAAATGCCCGGCGAGGCCGCGGGTAAGGTCACCGAGGTGTGCAGTTTCAGATACCCGCCATGGCCAAAGGCGCGCGCAAGCTCTGAGAAGCGCGGGTCGACATTGCGCACCGCCGAATAGGTGGCGAAATAGTTGACCCAGAACACGCCGATCGCGATGACGAACGCCGCGCCAGCATGGCTCACCTTGAACCAGGCGATAGCGAACACCACCCAAGCGAGCGGCGGGATGGGGCGCAGGATACGGGCAAGCCAGGCGTGCAGCCCGTCAAAGGTGCTGTTGGTCGCGGCCAGAGCCCCGACCAGGAAGCCCAGCAAGCTGCCGATACCCAGGCCCCAAGCATAGTGCACGAGGCTGGACGCGATGGCCGGGCCCATGCGGCCAGAAGCGAACTCATCAACCGCCGCGGACGGCACGAGGAACGGGTCGGGCATGGTGCCGCGACGCACCCATTCGAAGGCCTCAGCGGCCTTCCAAAGGGCGATAAAGGCAACGAGCCCGAGCAGTCCCAGAAGGACGGCCCGAGCCCGCGCGTTTGAAAGCGTGGCTGTTGCCATGGATGGTTAGCCGCCGGGTTGGTTCTGGGCAGCCGCGCCGTAGATCGACAGGTCGAACAGCTCTTCAAGGTTCACCGGTTGGTTCAGCGTGCCAAGCTCTGCCTGGAAGTCGTGCATCACCTGGGTGCCGGCCACGATGGCGTTGGGATCTGCCACGAAACCCTCTTCCGAGCGCTCGATGGCCGCCGTGACGATGGCCGGATCGAGGCGACCGCCGCCAACATAGGCTGCGACAGACGGTGTGGCGCGGGCCGGATTGTCGCGGAGCAGATCCGTCGCGCGGCTGTGCGCTGCCACCAGAGCCGTG
>JAHCMG010000045.1 GCA_019192585.1 Devosiaceae bacterium MH13 | reverse complement strand
CGCTGTCCCAATCATCATCCTTCATGCGCATGAACAGCTGATCGCGGGTGGTGCCGGCATTGTTGACCAGCACATCGAGCGGGCCCGCAAGCTCTTCGGCTTGCGCCACGACGCCTTCAACGGCGGCCGGGTCGGAGAGATTGGCGATAAGCGGCATGGCGGCATCGCCGATCTCGGCTGCCAGCGCGTCCAGCGCCTCCTGACGGGTCCCCGTGATAACAACCTTCGCGCCGGCAGCGGTCAATGCTTTGGCAATGGCGCCGCCAATGCCGCCCGATGCCCCTGTCACGAGGGCGGTGCGCCCTTCCAATGAGACCATACTTCTCTCCTACGTCTCGTCTTGCCTGAGCGTCCGCTTGGCTAGCGGCTCAGATGCTCGGCGACGCGATCCACATCTTCTGGTGTTGCAACATTGAGAATGGTGGCACCGTCGACCATCCGCCGGATCATGCCGGACAAGGCCTTGCCTGCGCCAATCTCCACGAAGGTGTCGACGCCATCGGCAGCGAGCCACTCGACGCTTTCGCGCCACCGCACCCGTCCTGTAACCTGATCGACCAGCCGGGACCGAATGGCCTCGGGATCCGAGATCGGGGCGGCGAGCACATTGGCAACAACGGGTTCGGCTGGGGGCTGCATTGCTGCGTCCGCCAGCGCGGTGGCCATCACCTGGGCGGCGGGCTCCATCAGCGCGCAGTGGAAGGGCGCGGACACGGGCAGAAGGAGCGCGCGTTTCGCGCCGGCGGCCTTTGCCAGGTCAATCGCCCGGTCGACCGCTGCCTTATGGCCGGAGATCACCACTTGGCCAGGCGCATTGTCGTTTGCGGCCTGGCACACCTCGCCTTGAGCTGCGTCCTTGGCGATCTGCTCAACGGCGCCGAAGTCCAGGTTGAGGATAGCAGCCATGGCCCCCTCACCCACAAGGACGGCGGACTGCATCGCATCGCCGCGCGTGCGCAGCAGTTTCGCTGCGGTCTCCACGTCGAAGGCGCCGGCGGCGGCCAGCGCTGAGTATTCACCGAGCGAATGGCCGGCCACATAATCTGCATGGGTGGCGACGCTGACGCCTTTGGTTTCCAGCGCCGCGATGGCTGCGAGGCTGACAGCCATCAAAGCCGGTTGGGCGTTGCTTGTGAGCGTCAAATCATCGGCGGGGCCGTCCGCCATCAGCTGCGACAAGGGCTGGCCCAGCGCTGCGTCGACGCGGGCAAGCACGTCTCGGGCCTCGGGAAACGCCTCGGCGAGCGCCGCGCCCATGCCAACGGCCTGGCTACCCTGGCCGGGAAAAACAAATGCGGTTTTCATGATGAGCGAATTTGCCTTTGCTTGTGTGCCGCACTTTGAGGCCATGCGCGGATCATGCGTTGTGTGATGCGAGGCGGCGATGTGCCGCGAAAGGCTGTGGCCGGTCAAGCGCCCTTGAGCACTCGGTCTGACTGCTTGCGCTCCGGCCGGGGACGCTGTATAGCCCGCCGGTCTTTCATTGGGAAAGGCTCCGGCCGGGGGTTGAACGGAAGAGTTGGTGGCTCACCAACAGATGCGCAAGTGCATCGGCTTCCCGTGTCTCCGCTCTCGAACCTTTCGAATGGCAATCCTCGCTGCCCCGCGCAGTTGGATCACGCGTTCGAAGAGGCTTTGCGCCGGATGATCCAACAAACGAGGATGCCAATGGCTCTTTACGAACATGTGTTCCTCGCCCGGCAGGACGTTTCCCAGCAGCAAGTTGATGCGCTGGTGGAGCAATATACCGGGCTTTTGACCGAAAATGGCGGCAAGGTGGAAGGCACCGAATATTGGGGCATGAAAAGCCTCGCCTTCCGCATCAAGAAGAACCGCAAAGCCCACTACACGATGATGAACATCGACGCACCGGCAGGCGCCGTTGCTGAGATGGAACGTCAGATGGGCATCAACGAAGATGTGCTGCGCTTCATGACCATTCGCGTTGAGGCTTTCGAAGAAGGCCCGTCCGCCATGATGCAAAAGCGTGATGACCGTCGTGGTGGCCGTGGCGACCGCGATCGCGGTGACCGGGGCGACCGCGGTGACCGTGGTGATCGCCCGGAGCGTGGCGAACGCCGCCCGCGCCGCGATGATGACGCAGCCCCCGCTAGCGAAGGAGACAGCTAATGGCCGCTCCCGCACGCCGTCCGTTTTTCCGCCGTCGCAAAACCTGCCCGTTCTCCGGCGCCAACGCCCCGAAGATCGATTACAAGGATGTGCGGCTTCTGCAGCGCTACATCTCTGAGCGCGGCAAAATCGTTCCCAGCCGCATCACCGCGGTTTCGGCAAAAAAGCAGCGCGAGCTCGCAAAAGCGGTCAAACGCGCCCGCTTCCTGGGCCTTCTTCCCTACGTGGTGAAGTAACACCACTGAACACGAACGCTGGCGGCGCGCAGAGCAACACGCTTTTTCGCGCCGCCTAACCACCGCAACCAATCAGGCATCGGATGGGACAGCGGGCAAGGCGCAGACCTTTGCCAAACCGGCCGCACTGGGCAGCACTGCCCTCCCCGGCGCATCGGTTGTCCCCCTTCGCCACCTGCGAACACAGAGACAAGACCGATGGATGTTATCCTTCTTGAGCGCGTCGCGAAGCTCGGCCAGATGGGCGAGACCGTCAAAGTCAAAGACGGCTATGCTCGCAACTTCCTGCTGCCGACCGGCAAAGCCTTGCGCGCGACCAAAACCAACCTTGCCAAGTTTGAAGCCGAGCGCGCGCAGCTTGAAGCGCGCAACCTGGAGCGCAAGCAAGAGGCCGAATCTGTGGCCTCCCAGCTTGAAGGCACCAGCTACATCATCATCCGCTCGGCGGGTGAAACCGGCCAACTGTACGGCTCCGTCGCCGCCCGCGACATCGCCGAAGTCGCCACCGATGGCGGCGTGAGCGTTTCGCGTGCGCAGGTTCGCCTCGACCGGGCCATCAAAACCATCGGCCTGCACGAGGTGCTGATCCAGCTTCACCCCGAAGTTGAAGTGTCGGTGACGGTAAACGTCGCCCGCTCGGAAGACGAAGCTGAGCGCCAAGCCGCCGGTGAAGACCTCACCGTTCAGGACTATGACGGTTTCGAGTTTGATGAAGACCTCGAAGACGATCTCGAATCGAACGCTGAAGAGGTGTTCGAAGAGGTACCTGAAGAGCTTACCGAAGGCGAAGAGGCTGCCGAAACGGACGAGGAAGAGGACGCCTAAGCGCGCCTGTCAGCACGTCTTGGGGCACTCGTCTTGGGGCACTCGTCCCCAACAATTCACACCCAGTTCAAAGCGTCGGCCAAGGCCGGCGCTTTTTTTGTTTTCGGGGTCCTTCGCCATCGCAAGCGGGGCAGAATCCGGTATGATCAGTGCCGGCTTGAGGACGGCCCCAAGGACTATCGATGAACGATTTGACCCCCATTTCACCGGCAGCCGGCGCGCCCGCGCTTGCCCGCTCCGCGCCCCACAATGCGGAGGCTGAGGCAGGCCTTTTGGGCGCGATTTTGGTGAACAATGAAGCGTTCTATCGGGTGGTCGACTTTCTCGAACCGCAACACTTTTACCTCGCGGCTCACCAGAAGATTTTCGCAACGATTTCAGACCTGATCCGCGGCGGAAAGGTCGCCACCCCGATCACCGTCAAGACCTCGTTTGCGTCCGATGAGCAGATCGGGGACATCAGCGTCGCGGCCTATTTGCTGCGCCTGCATGCAGATGCGACCTCCATCATCAATGTCGTCGACTATGCTGGGCTCGTGTACGAGCTGGCGCTCAAGCGCATGCTGATCGGCATCGGCGAAGACATGGTCAACGCCGCCTATGACAATGCGGTGGACGCCAATGCCCGCGCGCAAATTGAAAGCGCCGAGCGGCAGCTGTTTTCGCTTGCCGAAAAGGGCCGGTCCGAACAGGGCTTTGTCGGCTTTGGCAGCGCGCTTGAGCAGGCCATTCACATGGCCACCGCGGCGTTCCAGCGCGATGGCGGCCTGTCGGGCCTGCCGAGCTACTTCCGCAATCTCGATAACCGCATGGGCGGGCTTCAGAAGTCCGACCTCATCATCCTGGCCGGTCGTCCTGCGATGGGCAAAACCTCGCTGGCCACGAACATTGCCTACAACATCGCCAAAAACTGGCGCGGCGGCTTGGGCCCGAACAATGTGATGGAGACCGAGGCGGGCGGCATTGTTGGCTTCTTCTCGCTCGAGATGTCGTCCGAGCAGCTTGCGACGCGTATTCTGGCCGAACAATCAGGTGTTTCGTCATCACGGATCCGGCGCGGCGACATCAAGCCCGACGAGTTCGAGAAGGTGGTGATGGCGAGCCAAGAGATGCACTCGGTGCCGCTTTACATTGATCAGACGGGCGGGCTCACCGTGGGCCAACTTGCCGCCCGCGCCCGCCGGCTGAAGCGCCAGAAGGGGCTTGATGTTCTCATCGTGGATTACCTGCAATTGCTGCAAGGCTCATCCAGACGCTCAAGCGAAAACCGGGTTCAAGAGATCACTGAAATCACCACTGGTCTCAAGGCTTTAGCCAAAGAGCTGGATGTTCCGATTCTGGCGCTGTCTCAGCTGTCACGTCAGGTTGAGGCGCGCGAGGACAAGCGCCCGCAGCTCTCGGACCTGCGTGAATCGGGTTCGATTGAGCAGGACGCGGACGTCGTGCTGTTCGTGTTCCGCGAAGAGTATTATCTGCAGTCGAAAGAGCCCAAGCCGGGCACTGAAGAGCATGTCGCCTGGGTGGAAGAGATGGAGCGCATCCACGGCCTTGCCGAGGTCATTATCGGCAAGCAGCGTCACGGACCGACGGGCACGGCCAAGCTGACCTTCGAGGCCGAGCTGACACGGTTTGGCGACTATATCGAAGACGACCATGTGGCTGAGCACTTCTGAGCCGGCGGGCGCGGTGAGCCAGCGCACGGTTAGCCGATGAGTGATGTTTTCCATCCCGGCGGACGCCTGACGATCGATCTGGGCGCGCTGGCGAACAACTACCGCACCTTGCGCGATCTGTCCGCACCAGGCGCTTGCGGCGCGGCGGTGAAGGCCAATGCTTATGGGTTGGGGCTTGAACCCGTCTGCCGAACGCTACGGGCCGCGGGGTGCCGGTCGTTCTTTGTTGCCCTGCCCGAAGAAGCCTTTGCGTTGCGCGGGCTTCTTGCCGACGCTGACATCTACTGCCTTGGCGGCCTGACGCCTGGCGGCGCGGCAGATTACCTCGCGCAAAGCATCCGACCCGTCCTCAACACGCTTGGCGAGGTCGACGCCTGGGCGGACGCCGGCGCGGGGTCGCCGTGCGCGCTGCATGTGGACACGGGCATGAACCGGCTCGGTTTGACGCTACCTGAAGCTGAGAGCCTGGCTGGCGATACTCAAACCGTTGCGCGGTTGAACCTGCAGCTCGTGATGAGCCACCTCGCCTGCGCAGACACGCCGGAGCATCCGCTCAACGATGCGCAGGTTAGCGTGTTTGACGCGGTGCGGGCGCTGTTCCCCGGCGTTCCGGCCTCGCTCGCCAACTCCGCCGGCGTTTTACAAGCGCCGAAGTTCCGCCATGCCCTCGCCCGCCCCGGGATCGCGCTCTATGGCGGGGCCTCAGCGCCCGTGACGCCGAACCCGATCAAGCCCGTCGTCCGGTTGGACGCGCGGGTGATGCAAGTGCGCGCGGTTCCCGCCGGTCAGTCGGTCGGCTATGGCGCCGCGCAGACCGTGCCTCGTGCGACCCGACTTGCCATCTTGGGCGTTGGCTATGCCGACGGCTACCACCGCCTCGCCGGCGCCTCGGATGCGCAGGCCGGCGGCAGCGTCGCGTTTGGCGGCTCCCCCGCGCCGCTGGTTGGCCGCATCTCGATGGACCTGATGGCTGCCGATATCACCGACGTTGCATTCGATAATGTGCAGCCGGGCGATTTTGCTACCTTGATGGATGCCGAAAACCCGGTAGACGCCGTCGCAGCACCAGCAAAAACAATCGGTTACGAGTTTCTGACAGGGTTCGGAGCTCGCTATCAGCGGGTCTATGTCGGCGCGGCCGATTAGGGTTTTGTTCTTGTCTTGTTCTTAGGTTCACGCTAAGCAGAACCGATCAAGGAGACGACCATGGCCAAGCGCCGCGCCAGTTTTGTGTGCCAAAATTGCGGAACAACGCACTCCAAATGGACCGGGCGGTGCGATGCTTGCGGCGCGTGGAACAGCCTTGTCGAAGAGAGCGCATCGGGCGGTGGCGCGCTGGGTGGTCCATCGAAAGGCGCGTCGATCCAAGGCCGGGCGGTGACGCTGTCATCGCTCGATCATGTCGAAAAGCCTTTGCCGCGGCTGGCCACGGGGATTGCGGAGCTTGATCGGGTGACCGGCGGCGGCTTTGTGCGCGGTTCGGCGCTACTTGTCGGCGGCGATCCGGGCATCGGCAAATCGACGCTCCTTATGCAGGTGGCTGCAGGCTTGGCGGGGCGGTCCGCGCGTGTTGTGTACATTTCAGGCGAAGAAGCACTCGGACAGGTGCGCCTGCGGGCCGAACGGCTTGGGGTGTCGCAGCGGCCGGTGCATATCGCCTCGGAGACCAACCTCGAAGACATCCTCGCCACCCTCGATGCCGGCGACGTGCCCGATCTTGTGGTGCTCGATTCGATCCAGACGCTTTGGAGCAGTTCGGTCGATAGCGCACCGGGCACGGTGACCCAGGTGCGGTCGTGTGCGCAGCAGATGATCCGCTACGCCAAGCGGACCGGCGCGTGTGTGATCCTTGTCGGCCACGTCACAAAGGATGGGCAAATCGCCGGGCCGCGCGTGGTCGAACACATGGTCGATGCCGTCCTGTACTTTGAAGGCGACCGCACGCACCATTTCCGTATCCTGCGCGGGGTGAAGAACCGTTTCGGCGCGACGGACGAGATCGGCGTTTTCGAGATGACGGGCGGCGGCCTTCAAGAGGTCGGCAACCCGTCTGAGCTGTTTCTGGGTGATCGGCTGGTCGAGACACCGGGGTCCGTTGTGTTCGCCGGCCTTGAAGGCACGCGGCCGATTTTGGTGGAGATACAGGCGCTTGTGGCGCCAAGCGCGTTGGGCACACCGCGCCGGGCCGTTGTGGGCTGGGATTCCAACCGCCTCGCCATGGTGCTTGCAGTGCTTGAAGCGCGGTGCGGGGTGCGGTTTTCAGGCCATGATGTCTATCTGGCGGTGGCCGGCGGGCTTCGGCTCACGGAGCCTGCGGCAGACTTGGCCGTCGCTGGCGCACTGGTTGCGTCCCTCACCGGGCTCAGTTTGCCTGCTTCGCAGGTCTATTTCGGTGAGATCGGGCTCTCAGGCGCCATTCGCAGCGCCCCCCAGGCCGTGTTGCGGATGAAGGAGGCCGCGCGGCTTGGTTTTGAAGAAGCGGTGACCGCCCCTCTCGCCAAAGAGCGTGATGCAAACACGGGGCTTCGGCTCAACGCGCACACGCGTTTGGAATCGCTTGTTGCGGACCTTGCAGCGTCAGCAGCAGCGCAAAAAACCCAAGGTGCGGGCGCTGGCCGCGATGCGGTGCCGCTTCAGGCGGCGCAGTAACCGCAATTTGGCCTTTGGCAGCCTGTGTGACGCGGTTGCACTTGCCCTGCGGCAGGGTTCGTGGATAAACCGCGTGGTCCTGCGGGACAGCCCCGGTGCGGTGGGGCGTGCGGGCTCATCCGGGCCGCAGCTCAGCCAGTTTGGATTTCAGGGTTTGCCCGACAGTGTCGCGGGCGATCCGGCTGCTGAAAAAGGGATTGCTGATGGCGATCACCATTCTTGATGGTGTCATTTTGCTCGTGGTGCTTCTGTCGGCCGTTCTGGCGATGATGCGCGGTTTTTTGCGCGAGGTTCTGTCCATCGGTTCCTGGATCGCGGCCGCCGCCGGCGCCTACTTCCTCTACCCGACCTTTTTGCCGTTCGCGCGGCAATATATCACCGAGGAAGTGTTCGCGATTGCCGCTGTTGTGGGCGTCCTGTTCTTCCTCATCCTGATCATCGTCTCGTATCTGACGATGAAACTGTCCGATGCGGTTGCCGATTCAGCGATCGGTCCTCTGGATCGGACGCTTGGCTTCCTGTTTGGCGCGGCGCGCGGCGTTCTGTTGTTTGTCATCGCGGCGCTGTTCTTCAACTTCTTT
>JAHCMG010000044.1 GCA_019192585.1 Devosiaceae bacterium MH13 | reverse complement strand
CCATGGAACTGGCGCAGAAGCTTTTGGGACAATTGCGCCGGCAGCGCTGGCTTTTGGGCGCGATCCTTATCGTTATGGCGTTCTTGCTGATGGCGGGCCGGCTGTCGGTTCCCGAGGCGGCGTTTGCCTTCACCTTCTTGGCGCTGGCGGGCCTTTTGTCCGCGCGCCCAAGCAGCAAACCCGCCAAGGGCATCGAGAAGGCCGTGCTCTCTCGGCTCCAGCAGGCGCCGCCCGCGCCCGACCTCACCCAGCTCGTCAATGGCTGGCCCCAGCCGGTGATTTTGCTCGATGATCAAGCGGTGATCACCGCCATCAATGCCGCGGCGCGCGACCTGATGGGTGTCCGCCAGCCTGGTGATCCACTGTCTTTTCGCATGCGCGACCCAACCGTGCTGCGGGCCGTCCAGCGCGCCCTGACCGAAGGCATCGGCGACAGCTGCACACTGTTTGAGAAGGTGCCCGCAGAGCGCCGCATCACGCTGCACATCCAGCCGTTCAATGACGGGCCGACCGTCCACCACGTTCTGGTGGTCATCGAAGATGAAACGGCGGCCTACCGTTATGAGCGCATGCGCTCTGACTTTGTCGCCAATGCGAGCCACGAGCTCCGCACGCCGCTGGCATCAATAACCGGCTGCATCGAGACCCTGCAGGGCTCGGCACGGCACGATGAAGCGGCCCAAGCGCGGTTCCTTGAACTGATGACGCAGCAAGCGGGCCGCATGACCGCGCTGATCGACGATCTGTTGTCCTTGAACCGGATCGAGATGCAGGTTCATCGCCGACCGTCGGACTGCATCGATCTCGAAGGCGTCGTCCACGAGGCCATGGACCTTGTGCGCCCGGACGCTGACCGGGCCGGTGTCGCCATCAATTACGAGCTCGATGCCTCGGCCACCACCGTGCAGGGTGACAGTTCAGAATTGCGCCAGGTCACGCTGAACCTGTTGCAGAACGCGCTGAAGTATGGCGCGTCCGGTGGCCGGGTCGACGTCACGCTGGCCGATGCGCTCGAAGGCGGCGTCAGAATGGTCGAATTGCGGGTCCGCGACCACGGTCCCGGGATTGATCCCGCCGACTTGCCGCGGCTCACCGAGCGCTTCTACCGGGCCCATGAAGAGAGCAACCCCGGCGCCACCGGAACCGGTTTGGGTCTCGCCATTGTCAAGCATACCGTAGCGAGACATCGTGGGCGGCTGCTTGTCGATAGCCAGCCTGACGAGGGTGCGATCTTTACGGTGCGTATACCCTATATGGCCTCGACAAGCACTGAGCCGGCTCAGCGAATAAAAAGCGTTAAGAAACAAACGCGTACACTGTCACAAGACTGATACATATCCGTCATAGAACCCACACGCCGCGCGGCTAACGTCGAGCGCGCATCCAGGGGGAGCGGTGATCGCGCCTCCACGCCACGCTGCATCAGAGCACCGGTTCGACCGCTTTGATGTTGGCTTGGTTGCCACCATTCAGGGAGAACCCATCGTGAAAATTGCAACCTATTCCAGCGTTGCCGCCCTCGCCCTCGCCGGCGCACTGGTCGCGGCACCCGCTCAGGCCCGCGACCAGATCCAGGTCGTCGGTTCGTCCACCGTCTTCCCGTTCACCACGGCTGTTGCTGAGCGCTTCGGCCAGCAGTCCGATTTCGCGACCCCGGTCGTTGAATCCACGGGTACCGGCGGCGGCATGCGCCTGTTCTGTGCCGGTGTCGGCGTGGACACCCCGGACTTCACCAACGCCTCGCGCGCCATGAAGGGTTCGGAGCTGGAAAACTGCACCGCCAACGGCGTGACCCCCGTTGAAATGCGTGTTGGCTTCGACGGCATCGTCATCGCCGACGCCATCGAAGGCCCGACCCTCAACCTCAGCCGCGCGCAGCTGTTCCTGGCCCTCGCCAAGCAGATCCCGGGCGATGACGGCATGCTGATGGACAACCCGAACGCCAACTGGTCGGACGTTGACCCTGGCCTGCCTTCGGCTGCCATCGAAGTGCTTGGCCCTCCCCCGACCTCCGGTACGCGTGACGCGTTCCTCGAGCTCGTCATGGAGCCGGGCTGCGAAGAAGCTGGCTTCGACGGCGACACCTGCGAAGCGATCTTCGAAGAGCTGCGCGAAGACGGTGCCTATGTTGACGCCGGCGAGAACGACAACCTGATCGTTCAGCGCCTGCAGGCGAACCCCGATGCCGTCGGCATCTTCGGCTTCTCGTTCCTTGACCAGAACGGCGACGTCATCAAAGGCGCGGAAATCGACGGTGTTGCACCGACGTTCGACGCCATCGCATCGGGCGACTACCCGGTTTCGCGTTCGCTGTACGTTTACGTCAAAGCTGAGCACGTGGGTGTCATCCCCGGCATGGAAGAGTTCATTGCCGAGTACACCTCTGAAGCGGCTTGGGGCGACGAAGGCTACCTCGCTGAGCGTGGCCTGATCCCGCTTCCCGCCGATGCACGCTCGGCTGCTGCGGCTGAAGCCCAGTCGCTGACCCCGTTCACGGGCGGCTAAGCTCTCGCATACGGATGGCGCGCGCGGCCTTGGTGCTGCGCGCGCCTTCTGCCTGGGTTCTCCGGGCAAATCCCAGCCTGTGCACCGACGCTGACGGACGGCTCGCGCAGGATCCCGCGTGGGTCGTTTAGACCGAAGCTGAGAGTGTTCGCCCGTGTTCTGGCTGCTCCTCCTTGCGCTGATAATTCTGTTCACCGCCTCCTTGTTCATTGGCGCCGCGCGCTCGCGCCAATTGGCCGGTGCAAGCACCAGTGTCCTCCACTCCCGACCCAGCTACCATGGCGGCTACCTGGCCATCATGGCGACGCTGCCGGCGTTAGGGGTGCTGATCATCTGGTCGATCGCCCAGGGGCCCATCCTTGACCGGCTGGTTGTCGGGCAATTCTCCGACGCGGTCGCGTCGCTCTCGATCCCCGAGCGTGAGGCCTTCCTGCGCGATGCCCGCGCGATCGCTTTTGGCGGCATTGTTGGGTTCACCGACGAGCTCAAAGAGGCCGCAGCGGCCGTCTACAGCAACCTGCAGACCATCTCGACTTTCGCGCTAACAGCTGTTGTGGCGGGCCTAGCTTTTGTCGGCTTCCGCACCGGTTATGGGCGCATCGCGCCGCAAAAGC
>JAHCMG010000043.1 GCA_019192585.1 Devosiaceae bacterium MH13 | reverse complement strand
AAACGGTCGGCACGAATTTGGCGCGGTAGACAACCGTGTCGAGACGGCGCTCAAGAAGGCCGATCAGGTTCTCCGACGTATCGCCCTTCATCTTCGAGGCTTCGTCGTACACCCGGCGGAACTGCTTCTCCATGATGGAGCCATAGTAGCCTTTGAGCTTCTGCTTCGCGCGCAGCTGCACACCAAAGTCAGAAAGCTTGCGGCGGCCTTGGCCGTGCTGGCCGGGGCCGTATTCGCGCCGGTTCACCGGGCTCTTGGGGCGGCCCCAGATGTTCTCGCCCATCCGGCGATCAATTTTGTATTTTACACTGTCGCGTTTTGACATCGCGGTATCCTTTTACAGGTCAGAGATACACGCGCCCTCCTCTTTCGATCCCCCAGATAGAACCGAACGACAGGATCGCAACGCCAGCGAAGGAAATGCGATCCACGGGACACGGGAAAAGCAAACGGGGGCGCTATCCGCCCCCGAATGACATGCGGCTTCTAAGCGCTCTTCGCCGTCCGGTCAAGCCGGCCCGTAGGCGTTGTCATGCGCATCGCCTCGGCGGCAGAACCAAACAAGCAAGATGATCGTGCCGATCAGCGGGATGAACATCAGCAAAAGCCACCAGGCCGTCTTGCCGGTATCATGGATCCGCCGGAAGGCGACAGCCAGTGACGGTATGAACGTCGCCAAGCTGAAGAGCGGGCTCAGGATCGCCAGATCAGTGGGATCAAAGCCGAAGATCAGACCATCGATGATCGATAAGCCGATGCTGCCGAGCACGACAAACAGCGTCCACCACCAATATTCAGCGCGGCGCGCGCGGCCGGAGAACTGCACATAGCGCGAAAAGACGGTTGTGAACGCGTCAACAAACCCGGTGGGGTGGTAGTAACCAGCGCCACCTGCCCCGCCATAGCCTTGCTGGCCGGTAGGCGGCGGCGTTGGCGTTCCGTAGGACGCGGAGGTTGGCGAGCGTGGCAGAGCGTCCGCCCAGGATTGTGGGATCATCGCGCCCGGCAGCGCGGCCCGCGCGGGCGTCCACTCGCTCATGCCTTCGCTCCATACGAGGCTCGATGGGCCGATATCCGCATTCGCGATCAGGCCCGGCAGCGCGCTTTCTGGCACCGGCCCGCGTTGCTCTTGGCCCGCGGCGTAAAACCATTGCCGCTCAGCGCCCACGCTCTCATCTGCCATACTGTCCCCCTCACAAGCCCAATGGCCCCACACGCTTAGCGGCATAGCCAAAGGTCGACAAGCGCAAAGCCCGGTAACGGGGGCGTCTCATCAACAGCCTAGATGGTGAGCCTAGCGCCGCTCGTGAGCGCGATCGAGCGAGGCAAGCACGCCCCGCAACGTTCGCACTTCTTGTGCCGTGAGGTCGCCTCGCTGGAAGATCGCGCGCAAGTTACGCACCATCCGGTCGCGCTTCTCTGGCGGGTGGAAGAAGCCCCGCGCAGCGAGCAAGCCCTCAAGGTGCTCATAAAAGCCCGTCAAGTCCGCTTGCGTGGCGACCGGTCCGCGGTCCACCTGCTCAACGGGGAGGAGTGTCGGCTCGCTGTCGAACCCGCTCGCGCGAAATGCCGCCAACCGCCATTCATACGCGCACAGCAACACGCACTGGGCGAGGTTGAGCGAAGCCCTTTCAGGGTCGACCGGCAGCGTTACGATCGCGTTCCCGGCGGACACCTCATCGTTGGTGAGCCCCCACGCTTCGCGCCCGAAAATGTAGCCAACACGCGCCGGCTGCCCGCCCCCTTCAGCTGGCGCACCAGATCGGCCGGCGTGCGCGCACGCGCGCGTCGCTGCCTCAGCGGGGCCAATGACTGGCTTCACCATGTCGTGCTTGCGCGCCGAGGTCACCAAAACCAGCGACAGGTCCGCCACCGCCTCGTCGACGGCCCCAAAGAGCTGCGCCTCTTCAACAATTGCGCGGGAGTTGCTGGCGGTCGCGCTCGCTGACGCGCTAGGCCAGCCGTCGCGCGGCTTGACCAGCCGAAGCTGCGACCAGCCGAAATTGCCCATGGCGCGCGCCACCATGCCGATGTTCTCGCCAAGCTGCGGCTCGACAAGCACCACCACGGGCGGCCTTGGCGCGCCCTGTGGCAACACGCCGAGCGGCTGATCCTCTCCAAAGCGGCTCACGCCCAAACTTCCCTTTCAAAACGCGCAGCCCAGCGGCGCAAAACCGCCAGCTTAGGGCTGTACCTATCCGCCCTTCGGCCGGTTTGAAGGCGGCAAACCGCTTTGCTATAGCCCCGTTTGAACCGGTTGCAAGGCTCCCAGCGAGGGGGCTCGACCTGGCGTTACCACGGCGTGTCGAAAACCAGTCCGAACGACCCTGCCCACACGCGGCCAGATGAGGATCCCCTATGGCGAAGATTAAAGTTGCGAACCCCGTCGTCGAGCTTGATGGCGACGAGATGACCCGGATCATCTGGCAGTTCATCAAAGACAAGCTGATCCATCCCTATCTCGACGTTGATCTGCACTATTACGATCTCGGCATCGAAGAGCGCGACCGCACCGATGACCAGATCACGGTCGACGCCGCCAATGCCATCAAGGAGCACGGCGTCGGCGTGAAGTGCGCCACCATCACGCCCGACGAAGCGCGCGTTGAAGAGTTCAACCTCAAGCGCATGTACCGCTCGCCGAACGGGACCATCCGCAACATTCTTGGCGGCGTTATCTTCCGCGAGCCGATCGTCATTCAGAACGTGCCGCGCCTGGTGCCCGGCTGGACCCAGCCGATCGTCGTCGGCCGTCACGCCTTCGGTGACCAGTACCGCGCAACCGACTTCAAGTTCCCCGGCGCCGGCACCTTGTCCATCAAGTTCGTTGGCGATGATGGCGAGGTGATCGAGCACGAAGTGTTCAAGTCGCCCGACGCTGGCGTGGCGATGGCCATGTACAATCTCGACGCATCGATCCGCGACTTCGCCCGCGCGTCGATGAACTACGGCCTGATGCGCGGCTACCCGGTCTACCTGTCGACGAAAAATACGATCATGAAGGTCTATGACGGCCGCTTCAAAGATATCTTCCAAGAGATCTATGAGAACGAGTTCGAAGCGCAGTTCAAAGAAGCCGGCATCCACTATGAGCACCGCCTGATCGACGACATGGTTGCCTCGGCCATGAAATGGTCCGGCGCTTATGTGTGGGCTTGTAAGAACTATGATGGCGATGTGCAGTCCGACACCGTCGCGCAGGGCTTTGGCTCCCTTGGCCTGATGACATCGGTCCTCCTCTCGCCAGATGGACGCACCGCAGAAGCCGAAGCCGCACACGGCACGGTGACCCGCCACTACCGGATGCACCAGCAGGGCAAAGAAACGTCGACCAACCCGATCGCGTCCATCTTTGCGTGGACGCGTGGCCTCGCGCACCGCGGCAAGCTTGATGAAAACCAGGCGCTGATCGACTTTGCCCACACGCTCGAGCGGGTCTGCATCGAAACGGTCGAAGCCGGCGACATGACCAAGGACCTCGCGATCCTCATCGGCCCCGAACAGGGCTGGCACACAACGCAGAGCTTTCTCGCCAAGATCGACGAGAACCTGCAAAAAGCCATGGGCTAACAGAGAGGAGTACTGGACGGGCGGCCGCATTTGCACGGCTCCGTTCGGTAGCGAGCGCCTCGATAGCGAAGAGCCCGCGTTCAAAATTTGAAGGCGGGCTCTTTGCGTTTAGCTCTCAAGCGGCACGCAGATCTTCGTGATGAGCTCGCTCGCCGGCGTATCGCGCGGATTGTTCAGGTAATCTTCGTAGGGCGGCGCGGCGCGCAGCGCATGGTCGCTTTGTTTGAGCCAAACCGCATACAGCCAATCATACGCCGCTGGCAGATCGGAGTACGGGCCCGTCAACGTTAGAACGGCATAGCGCCCGCCCACCAAGGTCTCCGCTTCAAGCGGCGCGTCCGCCAGCGTCGGGTCATCGACGATGATCGACGCACGCGAGCGCAGTTCATCCTCGGGTGTGCCCATCGGGTCATCATAGTAGATGCCGACCATGCCGCGCATGTGGGGCATAAGCCCACGTGTTGCAGTGATCGAGACAAGGCGCTCAAAACTTTCGCCAATCGAAGTGTAAGAGCCCTTGTGCAGCAGGCCAATCGTGCTGCGCTCAGGCAGGTCTTCAACCGTGACAGTGTACATGGTGCAATCCGTCCTATAGTGAGGTTTTTGGGATTGGCCACGCCCACCAGAGCGCCTGTAAGCGGCCGGCGTCACACCGTAAATGTCGGCGAACGCCCGCGAAAAGGACCGTGGATTGGGGTAGCCAGAGCGTCGCGCAATGGCGGCCAAAGAGAGCTCGCTCTCCACAAGGTCAAAGCCCGCACGGGTCATCCGAACCCGCTTCAGTGTGTTTGCAACGGTTTCGCCTTGAATGGCCCGGTAGACCCGGTGCCAGTGGAACCGAGACAGGCACGCCACTTCGGCTAGACGGTCGAGGTCCAAAGGCTCGTCGAGATGCTCGTGGATATAGCCGGTGACCCGCGACACCCGCTCCTCATAGGCCTGCCAATTGCCTTTGCTTCCGACTGCCAAGGCTGAACCCGGTTCGGTACCAGGTTGGCCGGAGGACGGGCGCTTACCAGGCTGGTTAGATTGAGCGGACTTATCCATATTCACTTCGCTCCGTTGCAAACACGTGCGAACGCTGACCAGTGGAACACGTGCCCCATTGGTGCGCACCGCGCGACAGGGGCAGTGAAACCATGGGTGCGAAGGACAAGTCTTGCTGAGTTGACCTGGCTATGAAGCCTAGCCCGCCAACGCGGCGCGCACAGCATCCAAGGCGGCTTGTGCCTGCGACGCGTCAGGGCCACCGGCTTGCGCCATGTCGGGCCGCCCGCCTCCGCCCTTGCCGCCGAGCGCTGCCGAGCCGGCACGCACGAGGTCTACCGCGCTGACTTGCGAGGTCAGATCATCGGTGACGCCCACAACGATGGCGGCCTTGCCCGCATCCGTGGAGACCAGCGCCACGACGCCCGAGCCGAGCTGGCTCTTAATCTCATCGGCAATGCCTTTGAGTTCGCGCGGGTTGATCCCCTCAAGCACCTTTGCAGCGAACGAGCGCCCGGCGACGGACTCCGCTTCCGGCGCTGTGCTTGCGCCGGAGCCGCCAAGGGCGAGCTTCTTTTGAAGGTCCGCAAGTTCGCGCTCGAGCTTCCGGCGCTCTTCCATCAGCGCGTCAACGCGTTGAAGCGTTTGCTCGGGCTGCACTTTCAGTCGTGACGCAACGGCTTTGAGCGCGCGGTCTTGTTCAGACAGATGCTGGCGCGCCGCTTCACCGGTCAGCGCTTCAACACGGCGCACGCCCGCAGCAACGGCGCTTTCCGCCACAACGCGGACCAGCCCAATCTCGCCGGTGCGTTTGACATGCGTGCCGCCGCACAGTTCGACCGAAAATGCAGAGCCATCGGTGCCGGTGCCCATGGAGACCACGCGAACTTCGTCGCCATATTTCTCGCCGAACAAAGCGCGGGCGCCGGATTCGATGGCGCTGTCGACATCCATCAGGCGCGTTTCGACAGCAGCGTCCTGCAGCACCAACGCGTTCGACAGCTGCTCGATCCGGTCCAGCTCCTCGCCCTCGATCCCTTTGGGATGCGAGAAGTCGAAGCGCAAACGCCCAGGGGCAACCATAGACCCTTTCTGTGCCACATGGTCGCCGAGCGTTTGGCGCAGGGCCTCATGCAGCAAGTGCGTCGCCGAATGGTTCGCGCGGATGGCCTGGCGCCGCGCGCCATCAACGCTCAGGTCTGCAGGTTCGCCCAGCGTGATCGCGCCGCCCACGGCGGTGCCCAGGTGCGCAAAAACCCCGTCGACGCGTTTAACAGTGTCTGTGACACGGAAGCTCGCCTCGCCCTGAACGATCTGGCCGGTATCGCCAACCTGGCCACCGGATTCGGCGTAAAACGGCGTCTGGTTGAGTACCAACGCGCCGGTCTCGCCGGCCGGTAGGCTGTCCACCAGTTTGCCGTCATGGACGATGGCGAGGACCACGCCTTCTGCGGTCTCGGTCTCATACCCCAGGAACTCGGTGGCGCCGTGACTGTCGCGAACATCGAACCAGACCGCTTCGGTGCCGACATCGCCGGAGCCTGCCCAGGCCGCACGCGCATCGGCCCGCTGGCGCTCCATCGCGGCGTCAAAGCCAGGCCGGTCCACGCCGATGCCGCGGCCGCGCAGAGCATCCTCGGTCAAGTCAACCGGGAAACCGTAGGTATCGTAGAGCTTGAAGGCGACAGAGCCGTCGAGTGTGTCGCCCTCGCCCAGCGTACTGCTGGCCTCATCGAGCAGTCCCAGGCCGCGATCGAGCATCTTTTTGAAGCGGTTCTCTTCGAGCTCGAGCGTCTCCGTGATGAGCGCTTTGGCGCGCACAAGTTCGGGATAAGCTTCACCCATCTGACGCTGAAGCGCGGGCACCAGCGTGTGTAGGAGCGGGTCTTTCGCCCCCAAAAGGTGCGCGTGACGCATCGCGCGACGCATGATCCGACGCAGGACATAGCCGCGACCCTCATTTGATGGGAGGACGCCATCCGCAATCAAGAAGCTCGTCGCCCGCAGGTGATCGGCAATCACGCGGTGGCTGGCGCGAGCGTCCCCATCGGCCGCAACACCAGTCGCATCGACCGACGCAGCAATCAGAGCTTGGAAGAGATCGGTGTCGTAATTGTCGTGCTTGCCCTGCAGAAGCGCCGCGATGCGCTCAAGGCCCATGCCTGTATCGATTGAAGGTTTGGGAAGCGGGACACGCGTTTCCGCATCGACCTGCTCAAACTGCATAAAGACCAGGTTCCAGATCTCGATGAACCGGTCGCCATCTTCGTCCGGCGAGCCTGGAGGTCCACCTGGGATATGATCGCCGTGATCATAGAAGATCTCCGAACACGGCCCACAGGGACCGGTGTCGCCCATCGCCCAGAAATTGTCCGACGTTGGAATGCGGATGATCCGCTCTTCTGGCAGTCCAGCAATCTTCCGCCACAGATCGAAGGCCTCGTCATCGGTGTGATACACCGTCACCAGAAGGCGCGAGGCATCGATTTCAAAGTCCTTGGTGACCAAGGTCCATGCGTGATGGATCGCTTCTTCTTTGAAATAGTCACCGAAGGAGAAGTTGCCGAGCATCTCGAAAAACGTGTGGTGCCGCGCGGTATACCCGACATTGTCGAGATCATTGTGCTTACCGCCCGCGCGCACACACTTCTGCGACGTCGTCGCACGCGGCGGGTCGCGCGTTTCGAGACCCGTAAAGACATTCTTGAACTGCACCATACCTGCGTTCGTGAACATCAAGGTGGGATCGTTGCGCGGCACGAGCGGAGACGACGGCAAGGCGGCATGACCCGCCCGCTCAAAGTACGACAGAAATTGCGATCTGATCTCGTTGACGCTGCTCATCGCCGCTCACCACAAAGTGCTGCGTCGCTTGCTCCCACTTGACCACTCATGAAGTAGTTGGGAACAGCGCGTTTCGCAGCCAAAAACACACAACAACCGACCGCGAAACCGCGACCGGTTGTTGAGGGCTATCTATCGTTGGCGCAAGAGCCTGTCCAGCAACAGCGCAAGGCGTTTGGATTACCGCCCGCTTGCGGCGGCCACGGCCGGCCGCGAGCTATGCGGCCGGACTACTCGACAGCGTCGCCATCGCCATCATCGCCAGCTTCTTCCCCTTCGAGTATCTGCTCGGCAATGAGGCCCGCATTTTGGCGGATGGACGCCTCGATCTGCCCGGACACATCGGGGTTCTCGCGCAAGAACTGTTTGGCGTTCTCCCGCCCCTGACCGAGACGCTGGCTATCGTAGGAGAACCAGGCGCCAGACTTCTCAACAATGCCGGCCTTCACCCCAAGGTCGATCAACTCGCCCATCTTGGAGATACCCTCGCCATACATGATGTCGAACTCGACCTGACGGAACGGCGGGGCCACTTTGTTCTTGACCACTTTGACGCGGGTCTGGTTGCCGACAACCTCATCGCGATCCTTGATTGAGCCAATGCGGCGAATATCAAGGCGCACAGAGGCGTAGAACTTCAGGGCATTGCCGCCCGTCGTTGTCTCGGGATTGCCGAACATAACGCCAATCTTCAACCGGATCTGGTTGATGAAGATGACCATGCAGTTCGACTTCGAGATCGAGGCCGTCAGCTTGCGAAGCGCCTGGCTCATCAAACGCGCTTGCATGCCCGGCAGGCTATCGCCCATCTCGCCTTCAAGTTCAGCACGGGGCGTCAAGGCCGCAACGGAATCGATAACCAGAACATCAACCGCGCCAGAGCGGACCAGCGTGTCCGCAATCTCGAGCGCCTGTTCACCGGCGTCTGGCTGCGAGACCAGAAGATCATCGACATTCACGCCCAATTTGCGGGCGTAAATCGGGTCGAGCGCATGCTCGGCATCGACAAAGGCACAGATGCCGCCCTTGCGCTGGGCTTCGGCAACCGTGTGCAAGGCCAAGGTCGTTTTACCGGATGATTCCGGGCCGTAAATCTCAATCACGCGCCCGCGCGGAAGCCCGCCAATGCCAAGCGCAATATCAAGACCCAACGAGCCGGTGGAAACAGCCTCGATCTCCAGCGCTTCACCGGCGCCGAGCTTCATAATCGACCCTTTGCCGAAGGATCGTTCGATCTGCGAAAGCGCGGCATCAAGCGCTTTTGTCTTATCCATACCGTTTCCGTTTTGCTCGACCAGTCGGAGCGATGACTGCGCCATATCCTTCATCCTTCTTTCACGCACCGGCGATTCCCGCAACGGCATAGGGTTGGCAGTTGCCAGCCTTTGTACACGAAATGTTCTTAGTGAACAAGAAGGGAACAAAAAGTCTTTTCCGCAGCGCTATTGCGTCAGGACGCGCTTCACTGTTTCAGCGAAGTCTTTCATCGTGAAGGGCTTGGCGAGGAACGTGAATTCCTGGTCCTTGGGCAGGTTCTTCTCAAAGGCGTCCTCGGCATAGCCGGAGACAAAAATGAACCGCATCTCGGGGTAGCGCTGGCGCACCTCTTGAAGCAGCGTCGGCCCATCCATCTCAGGCATAACCACGTCGGAGACGATCAGCGAGATGGCATCGCCCTCTTCGTCCAGCACTTCGAGTGCTTCGACACCGCTATCAGCTTCAAAGACGGTGTAACCACCCGAGCGCAGCAGCGTCGCATTGACCATGCGCACGCCTTCATCGTCTTCAACGAGCAAGACGCTCGCAACGCCGGTGAGGTCTTCTTGCGAGGCCGCGGGCGCTTCAGCTTCCACCTCGCCCGCCTCGTCTTGGGCGCTCCCCGTCTGGCGCGGTAGCAGAATGTGGAACGTCGTCCCCTCACCCACCGTGCTCTCGGGGTACACATAGCCGCCAGTCTGCTTGATGGTGCCATAGACCGTGGCAAGCCCCAGGCCGGTCCCCTCGCCCACACCCTTGGTGGTGAAGAAGGGCTCGAAGATTTTCTCCATGATCTCGGGCGGGATGCCCGTGCCCGTGTCCGAGATCGAGACGAGCACATAGTCCGCTGGCTCGAGGCCCTTAAAGTCGAAGGCGCCGCATTCTTCGCGCATCACGTTGCGGGTCGACATGGTCAGCGTGCCGCCATCGGGCATCGCATCGCGCGCATTGACAGCAAGGTTGATCAGCACGTTCTCGAGCTGCGAAAGGTCCGCCATCACCGGCCAGACATCGCCGCCAATATCGACCTCCAGCTTCACCTTCTCGCCGACCAACCTGTCGATTGTCATCGAAAGATCTGAGAGCACCTCGTCGACCCGCAGCCGCTGCGGGCGCAGGGTCTGCTTGCGTGAGAAGGCCAGAAGGTGCCGCACCAGCGCGGCCGCGCGGTTACAGTTCTGCCGGATGGGCGTGATGTACCGGTAGCTGGGGTCCGAAGGCGGCATGTTCAGCATCAACAGGTCAACATTGCCCATGATCGCCTGAAGCATGTTGTTGAAATCATGCGCCACGCCGCCGGCCAATTGGCCAAAGGCCATCATCTTCTGGGTTTGTGCAAACTGCTGTTCGAGCGCCTTTTGCTCACTGGTGTCGATCAAGAAGGCCAGAACCTGGCTGTCATCCTCGTCGCTCGCCGCCGACAAGAACAGCTGGGCCGACGTCTGCGTTTGAACATCGGCAATCGAGGCCTGCCCAGCACCTTCCGCGGGCGCCGGCTCGCCAATCACCACGTCGACGGGGCGAATGCGGCCGCGCTGCGCCAGCGCATCGTCCATGGCGCGCTGCACCGCTTCGGCCGTATCGGCCGAGAAAAGGTCAACAAAGCGCCCCGGCGAGCGGACCAGCACGCCGTTGGCTTGCTCTTTGTCGGGGAAGAGGCTCGCAAAAGGTGCGTTGCGCTGCGCCAGCTCGCCATCCTTGCCGATCACGGCAATGGCCAGCGGCGCGTTATGGAAGAAGCGGGCGAACTTCACCTCGGCGGCCCGCACGCTCTCATCGGCATCGAAGCCTGTGGAGCGGTTGATCACCAGCGTGCGGGACGCGCGCGGCTTACCATCAGCACTCATCGGGACCCGGTGGTGGATGCGCACGGGCATGCGCGAGCCGTTGCGGCGCAACAGGTCCACGTCAACAATCGTGGCGAGGCCGTCATAGTCGGTCGTCGTCGGCGCACTGGCGAGAAGTGAGGCGCCATCACCGGCCAACATGTCGCCCAAGTTCAGGCCAAGCTGGTCGAGGTCCGCCAGGTCATAGCCCAGCCAGCTGGCGAGCGTTGCGTTCATATAGTCGATGGCGCCGGCATGATCGCACGAGAAGAAGCCTGCTGGTGCGTGGTCGAGATAGTCCACCGCTTGCTGCAGGTCCTTGAACAGCTGCTCCTGGCGCTCGCGCTCGGTTGTGACATCGCGAATGCGCCACACCGTCCCGTGGCTCGCGCTCTCTCCAGCACGGCTCAGGCCGTCGGGATCAGCCAGTGGGAGTGGGCGCGCCGCGATCTGGTACCAGCGGGCATCCCCCTCGCCCGCCGCGCCGCGCGACAGCCGCACCTCCGCGTCACCCGCCGCGCCGCCGGCAACCTGTTTGAGCAGTTGGTAGACCGTGTCGGCCGCCGCAGCCTCTGTCCCAAACACGCGGTCCGGCAAGCGCACCAAATCGGCATTGTCGGCACCGGTCATCTCGCCATACGCCGCGTTGGCATACATGATCTGGCCGTTGCCATCAGTGCACAGCACAGCGTCAGGCTCATCATCGAGGAAGCGATCAGCCCAAGTCGGCGTGGGTGCGCCCCGGCCAGCAATCTGCACAAAGCCCAAGACCAGAGCCAACAGCGCCGCCACGCCGATTGCCGAGAAGCCCGCCAAAACGGTCAGCAGCGCAACGGGGCTTGCGCCATAGCGCGTGAACGCCAGCAAGAAGACCAGCGCCAACAACAGGCCCAGAACCAGCACCACGATCAGCGGCCGGTTACGGCGAACAGGTGAGGTCTGGCGGTTGTCTATAATCGGTTGAGGCACAGAGGGTCGCCACAGCGGTAAGGCACATCGAATCGATGCCCGACGCTACCGCGATCCAACGCCACACAACACCGTCAACACGGCGTTCGGCGCGCCCTGACAACAGAAAAGTTAGCTCCGCGCCCGCCGTCTTTCGCGCAAGCGCATCACAAAGCCGATCACTTTGGCCACCGCCTGGAAATGCTCCGACGGGATCGTCTGGTCCAGCTCCACGCTGGCGTGAAGTGCGCGGGCAAGCGGCGGGTTCTCGACAATGGCAACCTCATGCTCGCGCGCGACTTGCCGGATCGAAAGCGCAATCGCATCGACGCCCTTGGCAACACAAACCGGCGCGCCCATGCCATCCTCATAGCGCAGTGCCACGGCAAAGTGCGTCGGGTTGGTCACCACCACTGTCGCATCGGGCACGGCTGCCATCATGCGGCGGCGCGACCGCTCCATCCGCAACTGGCGCAGCTTGGCCTTGACGGTGGGGTCACCCTCTTGTTGCTTGTACTCGTCCTTGACCTCTTTGACGGTCATTTTCTGGCGCTCAAACCAGCGGTGGCGCTGATAGAGGTAGTCCGCCACGCCGATGACGATCATCAGCGCCGCCGTCGCCAACAACAGCGCGACGGCCATGTCGAGGACCATCAGCAGGAACGAACGCACATCGCTGAACAACACCGCGTCGAGCTCATCGCGGCGCGGGTAGAGGGTGAGCACCATCAAAACGCCGACAAGGCTGATTTTCAGCAGACCCTTGGCGAAGTTCATCAGGCTTTCGCCCGAGAATAGGCGCTTGAAGCCCGCAAGCGGCGAGACTTTCGACAGTTTCGGCGTCAGCGGATCGACCGAGAAGACCAGCCGGTGCTGAACCAGGTTGCCGGCGACCGCCATGGCCATCAAAAACAAAAACGGCAGCGCCAGCGCGAGGCCGATCTCGGGGCCGAGCTGTCCGACCAGATGGATGATCCCCCCGCCATCGACCGGAATGCGGGCGCTCTGCTCCATCAGGTTCCGGAACAGCTCCGCCAGATCCAGCATTGCCGGCGCTGTCATCACGGCGACCACCAGGGTCCCCCCAAGCAGAACGAAGGCCGATGACAATTCCTGCGATTTGGGAACGTCCCCTCGCTTGTAAGCCTCATCGAGCTTTCGTTGCGAGGGGTCTTCTGTCTTCTCAGACTGTTCCGGTTGGTCGTCAGCCACGGACGGTCCCCGCGTGCATGACGATGCGTCCTAGCGCGGCAAAAGCTGCCCCAAAACGCCCGAAACGTGGTCGAGATAAAGCGCCATCAGTGCCGCCAGCATGAGTGCCAGCAACAGAAACCCGCCTAAAATGTTGACGGGCATGGCGATCATGAAAATCTGAAGCTGCGGCATCAACCGCGATAAGATGCCGAGCCCGAGATAGAAAATCAGGCCGAACACCATGAACGGTGCCGAGATTTGAATGGCGATCTCGAAGGCCGCGGCGGCCGTCATCAGCCCGTACTCGACCATGTCGCCCAAGGGTATCGGCTGGCCGACGGCAAACAGATCGTATGACCGAACGATGCCAGCAAGCGCCAGATGATGCAGGTCGGTCACAAAGATCAGCGTCACGCCGAGCAAAGACAAGAAGTTGCTGAGAATAACGCCCTGCGTGCCCTGGCCGGGATCGACGTTGAGCGCGAAGCCCAGACCCATCTGGAACGCGATCGTGGTGCCCGCCACCTGCATGACCGAGGTGACGAAACGCACCGCAAGCCCAATCCCAAGCCCGATGAAGATCTCCTGGAGCACCAGGCCGATCATCGTGAAGAAGCTTGAGGGAACCGGCGGCAGCTCGCCCGCAAGGCTTGGATAGACGACCAGCAAGGTCATCAAGGCGATCGCGAGGCGGACATTGACCGGAACGGTCTGCTCGCTGAGGCCGGGCATGAGGGCCAAAAGCGTGCCGAGCCGCGCGAACAGCAGCAAGGCCAACCAAGCCAGTTCTGGAAGCAAACTGATCGACAAGATCGACCCTCAGCGCCAAGCAAGGCGCGCTCAGGGCCATGTTTTCGGCCGCCACCGGAAGGCCCCTTACCCGGTTATGATTCGTTCGGCGACGCGGCCCATATAGCCTGACATGAGGCTTCCCATGAACGGAAGCGCGAACATGAAGGTGATGAAGATGGCGATGATTTTGGGGACAAAAACCAGCGTCATCTCTTGAACTTGGGTCAGGGCCTGCAAGAGCCCGATACCAACCCCGACAGCGAGACCAACGATCATCATCGGGGCGCTGACATAGATCAGCGTCATCACGCCATCGCGAGCAAGATCAAGGACTTCAGGCGCAGTCATAAAGCTCTTCCTTAGCTAACTCTCAAGCCGCTAGATCGGCATCCGGAGGATTTCTTGATAGGCTGAGATTACCCGGTCGCGGACGGTCACCATGGTTTCGAGCAGCACTTCGGTCTCGGCGACAGCTGTGACCACATCGACGACGTCAGCGCGGCCCTGAACCAGGTCCATGCCGCGCGCTTCGACCGCCTGACCCTGGTCAACAATCCCCGAGATCTGGCTTTGCAGCATGTCGTCAAAACCGTCGGCTGGATTGGCCGAGGAAGACTGGGCGGCAGCGTCACTGCCGCGAGACAGGGCCTGCGCCGCTTGGGCATAGGCTTGGAGAGCTTGGTTGGTTGGGATCGACGTCATGGCTCAGCCCTCACGCGCGCAAAATTTCAATCGTCCGCGTGATCATCTGGCGCGTCGATTGGATGACGTTGAGATTGGCTTCGTAGGAGCGTTGCGCGTTGCGCATGTCCATCGATTCAACCAACCGGTTGACGTTCGGAAGCTCGACATAACCCTCGGGGTTGGCCGCCGGGTGGCTCGGGTCGTAGCGTAGCCGGAAATCACCCTGATCGGGCCGCACGGGGCCAAGCTCAACGGTTCGTGACTGGCTTTCGCGGTCGAGTGCCTGGCGGAAGGTCGGAACCTGCCGGCGGTAGGGCTCGCCATCGGGGGATCGTGCGGTCGAATCGGCGTTCGCGATGTTCTCCGCGATGATCCGCATCCGGCCCGACTGTGCCTCCAAACCTGAGGCAGCGGTGATAAGGCTCTTGAGAAAGTCCATAGTCTCTCCTCTCGCGTCTCAGCGTTAGCGGCCGGCGATCGCCAGGCGGATCATGCTCAGTGATTTTTGGTACAGCGACGCCACCGCCTGATAGTCGAGTTGGTTGGTGGTCATCTTCATCACCTCCTCCTCGAGGACGACAGAATTGCCCTCGGGGGTGACTTCGAAGCTCTCAACCCGCTGCCCTCGGTTGATCTCAGAGGTTGAAAGCGTCGCGCCTTGAATGTGCTTCACATCGGTGCGCGACGGCGCAACGGCCATCGGGCTACCCACGGTGTTGCGGGCCTCATGATCGATACGCTCAAGGTCGCGGGCCGTGAAACCCGGCGTGTCGGCGTTGGCGATGTTCTCCGCGATCAAAGACTGCCGCTCAGAATGCCAGCGCATCTGGGTCTTCAGGGCCGAAAAGAAGGGCATGTCGGTAAGCATGAACCTGCCTTGCCTCCGGGCGCTCGTTAATGGGCCCTTGCGAACACGGCAGAATGTGCCCACCCGATGGTTAACAGGTCCTTAATGCGAGCTTGACGACAACACCCCGGCAATTGACTAGACTTGCCTACCTGCGTTCGAATCAGCGGCCTTTCGCGCAATAGGTCCAGCGGGCGCACGGCATACCGGTTGAGTATGGTGGGGTGGCAAGCGTGTTTGAAAGTGTCCTGGGCGAGACGGGCGGAGCGGTGGTGCAGTTTGTTCTCGCGCTCATCGTCGTCATTGTTTTGATCGTTGCGGTTGCCTGGGCGATCAAGAGATTCGGTGGTGCGCAGTTCGGCGCCTCGCAAAGCGGTAAAGCCGAGCTGGAGATTGTTGACGCCATTGTGGTCGACCAGCGCCGCCGCCTTGTTGTTGTCCGCCACGGCCGGCTCGAGCACCTGCTGCTAATTGGCGGCGGGTCGGATGTTGTCGTGGAACGCTCCATGATTGGCGGTGTGCCATTGGCGGCACGCCTGGGCGCGCAGAAGGCCGCCAGGCCGGGTTCGGCCGCAGCACCAGCGCCGGCTCTACCTGGAGACACGCCGGCGGCACCGAAAGCGTCCGCCACGCCCGTTGAGCCACTGACGACGCTCTCCACCTCAACGTCTCCAGCCTCGGCCAAGAGCAGCCCCTCTTTGGCCAAACCGGCTGCTGATGAAAAAGCGTCGGCCGCGGCTGCTTCCACCGGCCTTGCCGCTGCTGCTGCCACAACCGGACTGGCCGCAGCCGTCTCCAGCGCGGTCAAGAGCCCGCCGCCACTCTCATCACGGTTCAAGACCCAAGCACCTACTAAGCTGGAACCGGAAGCCGATTCGACGCCGGTGGCCGAAGAGCCGAAGCCGGAGCCGAGCACACCTGCCGCGAGCGCGCCGCCCGCCCTGTCGTTTGATGATGATGCCCTGGCACGCGACCTCGAAGCCGCCCTGCAAGCCGAGCGGTCTGACAGCCCAGCGGAACTGGGGACACCGGCGCCCGAGGCATCACCCCCCAGCAAGTCCGCTGAGGTAACAGAGGCCACCGAGCCTGTTGCCGCAGCGGAGAGTTCGGCATCAGAGGCTCCGCAAACCGATTTTTCGGTCCGTCCCGATCCCGTCCCGGTCTCGATACCGAGCCGTGGGCCGGCGGCCGGCGCTGTCACGGTGAACACTGCCGAGAGCGGCACGACTGAAACCGCAAAGGCGCCCGAACCCTCGGACACGGCCGCGACCAGCAGCGACTTGCCCGGCGCCACCAAGGGTGATCCGCTGCTCGATATTTCCGACCTGCTCGCGCCGCCGCCCGACCAAAGCGGAAGCGATGGCGGCGACGGCGACCAGTCCGACGATCTAGACGCGGAGATGCGTAGGCTCCTGGGTGAAATAGCCGGTGGACCAAAAAAAACCTGACGGTTTAAGCGACCCGAAGACGCATCCCACACGCAGCCGCGCCCGCCGCGCACTTGCGGTGCTGGCGCTTTGCGCGCCCATGCTCGCCGCTGCCCTTTGGTTCTTTGGCGGGCCGGCATCAGCGCAAGACATCTCCATCTCGCTTGGCGAAGAGCTGACGGTCACCGAGCGCGCCGTTCAGATCATCCTTCTGATCACGGTCCTCTCACTGGCGCCCTCTATTCTCGTGATGGTGACCTCGTTCACGCGCATCGTCGTGGTCTTGTCGCTGCTGCGGACCGCCATCGGCCTGCAAACCGCCCCACCGAACACGGTGATCATCTCGCTGGCCCTGTTCCTCACGGCCTTCATCATGGCGCCGACGTTCGAGGAGGCCTACGATGTCGGCGTTCAGCCGCTGATCGACGGGACAATTGAGCTTGATGAAGCATTTGAGCGCTCGTCGGAGCCCTTCCACGTCTTCATGCGCACCCATGTCCGCGAGAACGACCTGGCGCTGTTTCTGGGCCTTGCGAACGCACCGGCGCCCGAAACCGCCGAAGATATTCCGCTCACCGTGCTGGTGCCCGCATTCATGATCTCAGAGCTGCGCCGCGCCTTCGAGATCGGGTTCTTGCTGTTCGTGCCCTTTATCATCATCGACCTTGTGGTCGCCTCGGTCCTGATGTCGATGGGTATGATGATGCTCCCGCCAGTGATCATCTCACTGCCGTTTAAGCTGATTTTCTTTGTCCTGGTGGACGGGTGGAACCTGGTCGCCGGGTCTCTCGTTGAGGGGTACGCCCAAGGACCGCCGCCTCTCTAGCGGTACAGAGCAGACGGTCTAGGCGCCCGGCATGGCGCGCGACAGCGCTTGCCGCGAGAAGGTCGAGCGATAGTCGTCAAGGAAGCGCGATAGGGTGTTGAGCCCAGCAATGCTGCGAGCGACATCGCGAAACGCCGCGCCCTGCTCCTCGATCGGCTCGGTCACCACGTCGAAGGCGCTCGCGAAGATGCCATCCGACATCTTGACATCGAACCGTGCGCGAAGACGCTCGAGCGCATATTCATCGCCCGCAAAGCTGAAGGCGATGGCGGCGCGCAGGACCGCTTGCATCTCACCATCGTCAAGAGGCACCCGGTCGGCCCAGCGCTGAGAGAGCATCCGCTCGATCTCTTCTCCCGCCTCTTGCCAGCGCTCGGCGTTCCAAAGCACGTCGGCCCGCACAGCTGATGCATCATCACCCGCGAGCGACCGCAGAACTTCGAGGGCGAGATCGTGGCGACCCAGTTCTGACAGCGCACGCGCCTCAATGATCCGGCGAACCCGCTCAATGGACATCGGCACCTGCGACAGCCGCGAGCGCTGCAAAACCGCGACCGCTTCCCCAGGGCGGTAATCCATCAGGTAGACCAGCGCCAGATCGGCGGCCACTTGGGCCTTTGCCGTGCCGGTGAGCCGCTCATCGACTTGGTGCTGAAGAAGGTCAGCCGCCTGATCGAGAAGGTCGAGCTCCACCATGCGAGACGCGAGGTTGCGCACCAGCGCATCGCCCTGCCGGCCGATGGGCGTCAGTTCGCGAAAGTCGTAGAAGAGCGCTAGCGCGTCGAGCGGCGACATTTCATCGGCGCCGCCGAACAGAAACAGCTCGACGAAGATCTCCTGCATCCGGTCCGCGATCGAATTGGCCTCGGGATGATCGGGCTGCGAAACCACAACGCCTTTGAGCGCAAACAGCGCGTCGGCGTAACGGCCTTGGCCGGTATAGAGCTCGGACAAAAAGGCGCGGGTCTCGACCTCTGTGTCATCGCCGCGCCACGCGACGGCCAGGTTCTCTAGCTCTTCCATCGCCGCTTCGGGCTCGAGCTCCTGCGCATCGAAGCGCGCCTGGATGAGCCGGAAGGTGGCTTGGGCACCAATCGGCCCATGGTCTTGCTTGGCGACATCGCTCAAGCCGGTGATCGCTTCCTCTACCCGCCCCTTGGCGAGCGCGAGGCGCGAATCGAGCAAGTCCACGTTCTGGCGGAGGATATCTGGGACACGCAGCGGATCGATTTCATTGAGCCGGTCGCGGGCCAAGTCGAACGCGCGCGTGTCGAGCGCGGCCTCCACACCGGCAAGACGCGCGCGAGCCACAAGGCTTGCTGGATAATCGTCAAACAGCTGCAAGGCTTCATCATAAGAGGTGTTAACCTCGGGCCAGCGACGCAACCCGGCTTCGGCGAGCAAGCGCCAGAAATGCCCATCATTGAGGTCGGCAACGGCGTGCGAGTTGAGAATGTCGCTTGCCGCATCGTAGCGGCCAGCCATGACCAAGGCCGCGGAATTGAGCAGCAAAAAGGATGGGTCGTGCTCGAGCGAAGGATCAATATCGAGCGCGATATCCAGCGCGCCGACGGCTTCTTGGCCCAGCTCGAACGCAACAAGAAAGCGTGCGAACTCAAGCAGCCACTCGGCCCGCGCATTGTCTTCGGCGAGCGCGATCTCCGTTTGAAAAGCCGCAAAGCGCTGTTCAAACGTGCCCGGCCCTTCGCGCAGGTACCGCCGCAGATCGAAATAACCGGTCCGCTCCGTCGGGGAGAAGCCGAACGAGCCAAGCGACAGGCCAACTTCTGAGAGGCTTAGCCCCGTCTCGCGGGTGACCAGGAAGCGCCCCTCTTCCTCCTGGGTTTCAAGCCCATCAATGTTGGGCCGAATGACAATGCCCGTTGCGGAGCTTAGGACATCAAACTCAACCAGCGCCTGGCCCGACAGGACGCCACGGCTTGGCGGCAGCATCGGAACCACGATCAACGTGTCGCGCACATGCGGGTGCACAAGCTCGATCGCATTGCCGAGGCCCTCGTGGGCAAACTCGGCGTAGGCGCGGCCATCAGGCAGCGTGCCGCGCCCGAGTTGCAGCGGCTCTGGCGGGCGATCCGCGGTCGGACCAAGCGAGATGATCCAACGATCACCCGAGGGCTCAGCGGTCACCATCGCGTTGCCGCGTAGCCGCAGATGCAGAAGCTGCACGCCATCGCGGCGGGTCGGTGTGACCGCCTCAATCTTGTCGCCGACCTCGGACGACAGGGCGGCGGTGTCGATCATCTCGTCGGTTTCGAAGGCCAACGTGACAGTCCCGGCACGGCGGAAGGCCGCAGCGGCGGTGGGCCGCGAGAACGGGAAGACCAGGCGCGTCATCTGCCCGTCCGTGCGCACCTCGACATGCAAGCCTTCGACAAGCTCATCAGCATCCATCATGTCGCCGACTTCGGGCGGGCGAGGCGCGAGCATGTCGGCGCTCGGATCGGCGATCGGTTCGCCATTCTCGTCGAGCATAACCGGTTCGGGACGCGGCTCGGGGGCTGCAGCGCCTGGCACCAGCGCGGCGGACGCATTGGGCACAGTTTCACTGACGACCGCACCATCCGCGCTTTCCGGCTCGCTCACCGCATCATCGCGCTCCACCGTCGCTTCAAACGGGGTCTGGCCGACAGGTGTCGGCGGGGCAAGCGCATCAATGGCGGCTGCAATCGCGCCCGCGCCGGGCCGACTTTCGCCAGCAGGCTCTTGGCGGTCGAGATCGACGACGAAATCAAGGCCATCTTCAAACCAGCGGATGCGCGTTCCTGGAACGGTGGTCAGCGTCACCGCAAGGCTCAAGCCATCGCGTTCGACGCCGATGTCTTCCAATTCGGCCGCCTGATCGATCAGCGCGGGCGACAGATCGAGAGGCACATCATAGTCAAAGCGCACAGTCAGTTCGGCGCCGGACTGGGTGGTCTCGACGTTGAAGGGCACCGACCAGTTGAAGGCATACCGCGTGAAGGTCGGCGCACTACCGACCCGCAAAGACACTTCCGGCTGAAGCTCGCCAAGCAGCCTTTGCCGTTCTTCGATGGCCGCTTGTCGCGCCGCCTCTTCCGCCCGCTCGGCTAGGCGGGCGACAACCTCATCGGGCAGCGGCGGGGGAAAGCCGCGCCAGTTCGAAGGAAGGAAGTCGATAAACAGCGTCTCGCCCGCTTCCATCCTGTTGATACGAACCGAGCGAGCCAAACCAAAGCGCAATGCCCGGCCGTCCGGATCCCGCCGCGCGATCGTCACATAGTCAGAGAGCACACGAACCGCGTCACGGATATCGGTATCGATGGCATCCTCGAACGTGATCCGCAGGACGCCGTTCTCGACCTCAAGGTCATGGACCGGCAGGTCCAGCCGGTCACGAAACTCAAGGCGCAGGCGGCCAAAATTGTCACCGCGCTCTGCAATCGCCTCGGCGATCTGCCCCTGCGCGAGGGCGGTGCCCGGCGAGACCAAAACGCACAGCACCAGCAGCCAAGCGAACGACAGGGCAGCCGCCATCCATACAGGTTGGCGGCGGCCATCACGACGCGGCAGGGGTGGTGCAAGTGTGGTCACACAGAATCTCCAGCCGGTAGGCTAGAGGCAGCTGCTTAAAAAGCGCTTACCATGTTGCGACCGCAGGCACGCGCTTACTGAACCGGGACACCCTGGATTTGCGGAAGATCGGAGCCCGGTTCGGGCGCCGCTGACACAACCGTCGCAGCACCGGCCATGGCGATCGTCAAACGGCGCGCCGCTTCAGGGTTCATATTGCCCAGAATATCCGCCATTTTCCGCGGGTTCATGGCCTCTGCGACGTTTAGCAAGATCGGCAAGTCCAAAAGGTCGAAGATCGCGGCCGCATCTTTGGCCCGCATAGCACCATAGACCTGCACCAGCCGGGCGATCTCCTCTTGCTCGCGCGCCTCTTCTTCGACAATCACCGCGTTGACCTGCTGTTCGAGCGCCTCCAGCTCGGCCATGCGCTCTTCTAGGCGCCGTTCGGCCGCTTCAAGAAGCTGCTCGCGGATCTCCATGTCGCGCTCACGCTCTTCGAGCACTTCGCGCCGGTCCCCGAGGCGTTGCAACAGGATGTCGCGCGAGGTCTCAACATCGAGTTCAAGCGGCTCGCCATCGCGGCTGCTCTGCTGACGAGACGCAGAAATCGCCGCTGCAATATTGTCCTCAAGGCTCGTCTCCCCACCGCCGCCCGCATCTTCAGCTTCCTGCGCTTGGGCCTCAGGCACACTGCGCAGCGCATCGAAGCCAACAAAAATGTCGAGACCCTTCAGGCCGAGCAGCAGCACCGAAGCCAGCATGACCATGGGGACGAGCCGGGGGGCGTTCATGGTGTCCTCTCTTTACAGATCAGCGGCCAATGTTAGCCGGCGACCCGCTGCAAGCGCTGTTGAAGCACCCGCGCGGCATCGTCGAGGCGGCGGCTGGCGGCTGCCGGCGACCCTTCACCCTGAACCACGCCTTGCACGGCTGGGCGGGCGGCGGGGCCGGTCGTTTCAGCGGTCTGCGCGACCGCCGGTTTCGCCGTCTTGGTTGCCGCGGCGAGCTTGCCGATGCGCTGAACGATCGCTTCTGCGGCGACCATCTTGGTGGACAGCTCGTCGGACATGTGCGTGGCGTGGGCGATATGCTGGCCCAGCGTTGCTTCACTTTGCGCCGCGTTGTCACGCAAGCCGCCAATGGCGCGTTCGGCGATCTCCGTTGCGGTCAACAGTTCGGCGATCGTGGCGCGCAGCGCTTCTTCATCTGCCCGCAGCCGCTTGAGGCGCTTGTTGAGCAGAATGCAATAGCCGATCGTCATGATGAGCAGAACGGCGACGAGACCCTCGATGATCAAGTTGAGCGGCAGCGTGGTCATTACGGTTCGATCGCCTTTCCAGTTTCATTGGTCTCAAACGAGGCCAGCGTGGTCTTGGGTTTGCGCAGCGGGCTTGTGACCCGGACGGAGACAGAGCGGTCTCGCTGGCCAAGCTGGCCCTGCGTCAGCACGGTTTCGCCGACTTTCAGCAAAATGGGGTCGGTTGGCGCCGTATCGAAGTTGAGCGTCTGGCCAACCTCAAAAGACATCACTTTGGAAAGCGGCATCATCCGTTCAAACAGCACGGCGTCGACACCGACCTTCGCGGCGTGAATTTCGGTCGCCAGGTGGCCTTCCCAAATGGAGTCGCGCCCGAACTTCTCCCCCATGAACATCTGAAGGAGCAGTTCGCGGATCGGCTCAATGGTCGCGTAAGGCAGCAGCAGCTCAACCTTGCCGCCGCGATCTTCCATATCGACGCGCATTTCCACCAAGATTGCCGCGTTGGCCGGCCGGCAGATGGTCGCAAAGCGCGGGTTGGTCTCAAGTCGGTCGACGGAGAAGGTCACCTTCGAGAGCGGCGCGAACGCAGCTTCTGCGTCCGCGATGAGAACCTCGACCATCCGGCGTACCAGGTTCATCTCAATCGTGGTGTAGGGCCGGCCCTCAACCCGCAGCGACGAGGACGACCGGCGACCGCCGAGAAGCACGTCGATGACCGAATAGATCAGGCTCGAGTCGACGGTGATCAGCCCGAAATTGTCCCACTCCTGCGCCTTGAAGACGCTGAGGATCGCGGGCAGCGGGATCGAGTTGAGATAATCGCCGAAACGCACCGATGTGATGCCATCGAGTGAGACCTCAACATTGTCCGAGGTGAAGTTGCGCAGGCTCGTCGTCGTCAAGCGCACCAAACGGTCGAAGACAATCTCGAGCATCGGCAGACGCTCGTAAGAGACGAGTGCCGAGTTGATGATCGCGCGGACGCCGGAGGTTTCCGCATCGAGGCCTGCATCGGCGTTGAAGCCAAGCAGATTATCGATTTCGTCCTGGTTGAGGATCCGGTCGGCGCCGCGTTGTTGCGGATCCGCTTCTTCCTCTTCCTCATCGTCGAGCATCGCCGCCCACTGGGCAGCCATATCATCGGCGTCGTCCCAATCGTCATCATCATCGGCCATCATGGTCAGGCGCTCCTATTGGACGATCAATTCGCGGAAGAGAACGGCGTCAATCTCGGCGGGATAGATCGCCAGATTGATGCGCCGCGAGAGTTCATGCTTCAGCCGGAAAAGACCTGCCGAGCCTTCAAGGTCGGAGATCCGAAGCTCACGCAAATAGGTCTGAAACACATCGAGAATGCGCGGCAGGTTCGGCTCGATGATGGTCTGGACCTCAGGGTCCGCCATCTCCAGCGCGACGAGGATCCGCAAATATTGCGCGCGTTGCTCGGCATTGGCCAAGTTCACGGTGATCTCGGGAAGATCATAATAGAAGACGGGCGCCTGCACCTGCTCCAACGCGACATCTTCAGCCGTGTCGCCACCAAACCAGCCAAGCAGGTAGGCCGCACCAGCGCCCCCACCAATGAGCGTCAGAACGCCAACGCCGCCTGCGATCATCAGCATTTTCTTTGAGAGCTTAAACCCGCCTTTCGCACCCTCTTCAGGTGCTTCAGCTGCCGCTTCTTCGGCGGGTGCCTGCTCGTCTGCGGTATCGGTGTTGGCCATCGCACTTTGCCCAGTCCGTCAGAGACCCTGACCTCGTGGAGCGACCATTGGGGTGTGCTGGTTAACGAAACCTTTACAGCCCGGTCAGATTTGCCCAACCGGACCCGAATTCGCCGGGCAAGAAGCGCATCGCGCGAACCGTCAATTTGGCGAGGAAAGCCATAATATATTGAAATTCATACATTTTCTCGCTTGGCACGGCATCTGCAAAACAAGGGGCGTGGCAACCACTTGTTCACCATGTGCTCGCTGGGGAGCGCCAGCACATGGACCCAACAGGCCAGTGCCCGCGGGGCCAAGCCCCACATCCTGACGATCCTTGGAGAGGGAATCGGACCAATGATGAATGCAGAGCTGGTTGGCCTGTCTCGAGAAATCGCGCTGCGGCGCGAGCTTGATGTCATCGCCAACAATATGGCCAACCTGAACACCACCGGCTTTCAGGGCGAGCGGGTCGCCTTTGAAGACTATATGATGCCCGCTGCCGAAGCGACGGCCTTCCGGACGCTCGATGAAGATGTCGCCTTCGTTCAGGACTGGGCGACCTATCGCGACCTCGAGCCCGGCGCGCGCCGGCCCACGGGCAACGCACTCGACGTGGCGCTGTCACCGGGCGGCTATCTGACGGTCGAGACGCCTGAGGGCATCATGTATACCCGCAACGGCGCGCTGCAGATCAACCAGCAGGGCCAACTGGCCACGATGGATGGTCACCCGATCATTTCGCTCGGTGGCATCCCCATCCTGTTCAACATCAACGACAGCGACATCACGATCACCGCCACCGGCCAGGTGAACACGTCGGGCGGCAACCGCGGTGCGCTTCAGTTGGTGACGTTCCCGAATGAACAAGAGCTAGAGAAGGTCGGGTCAACCATGTTCCGCGCGCCCGTGGAAGCCGAGCCTGACCCGACGGTTCAGGTGTCCCAGGGCGTCCTTGAAGCCTCCAACGTTCAACCGGTTCGCGAAATGGCGCGGCTGATCGAAGTACAGCGCGCCTACGAGTCCCAATCGAACATGCTCCGCCAATCAAACGATATGCGCCAGGAGGCCATCCGCCTTCTCGGCCGCGTTGACGCTTAACCCAAAGGAGCTTGAACCATGCAAGCACTTTACATCGCATCCACCGGCATGATGGCCCAGGAACTCAACGTTGAGGTCATCTCCAACAACATCGCCAACATGCGGACCGCCGGCTTCAAGAAGCAGCGCGCCCAGTTCCAGGATCTTCTCTACCAAAACCTGCGCCGCGTCGGCGCCGAGACTTCCGAACAGGGGACCATCGTCCCCTCGGGCGTGCAGGTCGGTTCGGGCGTCATGACCGCGGCAACGCCCCGGATCATGAGCCAAGGCTCGATCCAGCCGACCGATAAGGACCTCGACATCGCCGTTAGCGGCGATGGGTTCTTCCAAATCCAGATGCCAGATGGCAGCACGGCTTACACCCGGGCGGGCACATTTGAGCGCGATGCGACCGGCACTTTGGTGACCGCCGACGGCTTCACCGTGGCGCCGGGCATCACCATCCCCGAGAACGCCACGGATATCACCATCGCCAGCGACGGGTCTGTGCAGGCCTTTGTGGGCAATGGCAGCACCCCGCAGCAGCTCGGCACGATCGAGCTGGCGCGCTTTGCCAACCAGTCGGGCCTACAAGCCGTTGGCGACAACCTGTTCCTTGAGACCCCCTCCAGTGGCAATCCGCTGACCGGCAACCCTGGCGACGAGGGCTACGGGACGCTCCGGCAAGGCTATATCGAGGTCGCGAACGTCAACTCAGTGACCGAAATCTCCGACCTGATCGCCGCGCAGCGGGCCTATGAGATGAACGCGCGCGTCGTCTCTGCAGCCGATGAGATGCTGTCCAACACCTCACAGATGATGCGGTAGGGCGGCGATCATGATCTCAAGACTTCTGTTCGCCCTGTTGTTCTTCCTTGGCGTTGCCACAACCGGCACCGCGCAAGAAAACCCGCAGGCAAACCAGGGCGATGCCGTCCTGCACAGCCACTCCACCATGCTTCCGATGCTCCGCTCGGAAGTCACGGTTCGCGCCGACTTGGTGACCCTTGGTGACCTGTTCGATTTCGCTGGCTCGCATGCAGAGACCGCCGTGTTTCGTGCACCAGCGCCGGGCACCCGCGGGGTCGTCGATGCGGCGGCCATTGCCCGCGCCGCCCGTGCCATGGGCATGGAACAGTTCGATCTGGCCGGGCTGACACAGATTGGCGTTCATCGGGCTGGCGTGACGCTTTCTGGCTCCGACCTGGAGAGTCTCGTTCGATCTGGCCTGTCGGAGCATCTGGACACCGTCGGCACCGAGACAGGCGCGCCTGGCGCTGGTTTCTATGAGGTCGCATTTGACGAAACGCCATCCGCACGGACCGTGCCCGCCGAGGTAGCAAACGCGCTAACCGTCCATCTGCTGGTAGCGCCAGATCGTCGGACGGGCCGGTTCGTCTCCAGCATCCAGCTGCCTGACGGCACCCAGGTCGCTCAGGTGAGCGGACGGGCGAGCCACCTGTTGAACGTACCGATGCTGACGCGTTCCATCGGCCGCGGCGAAGTGATCCGCGCCGACGACATCCGCATGGTGGCGATGCCCCACGCCCGGGCCATCGCGACGCCCACGGTGCTCGATCCCGCTGAAATTGTCGGCCTGGCCTCCGTACGCACGATGCGCCCTGCCCTGCCCATCAATCCCGGCGACCTCAAAGAGCCCTCACTGGTCGAACGGCAAGACCTTGTAACGCTCGTCTATCGACAAGGCGCCCTAGCGCTGAGTGTCAGAGCGCGCGCTCTTGATGATGGCGCCGAAGGCCAGGCCGTCGACGTCACCAATCTTCAATCCAACCGCGTGGTGCGCGGCATCGTCACCGGGCGCGGCGTCGTCCAGGTGCTTGGCGCCCTCGACCAGCTTGCAACCCTTTCGCCGGAGATCGTCCAATGAGCGCAGCATCGAACACGCCTCGCCGGACGGCAGGGAGCCAGCGAGCTTTGGCCCTGATCGGCACGGCGCTGTTTCTGGCTGGCTGCTCGGCAGCCGACCGGGTGGCGAATATCGGCGAGCAACCGGCCCTGTCGGCAATCGAAGACCCGACCACGCAGCCCGGTTACCGCCCGGTCTCGATGCCGATGCCCGAACCGATCGTGGCAACCTACAGCCCTAACTCGCTTTGGCGCTCGGGCGCACGCTCGTTCTTCAACGATCAGCGGGCCGCACGTGTCGGCGATTTGTTGACGGTTCGGGTGAACATCACCGACTCGGCCACCATCGCCAACCAGACAGACCGGTCGCGCTCATCGACTGAAGAGCTTGGCGGCACCGGCCTGATCGGCACGCAGCTCGACAGCATCCTGCCCGAAGGCGCCACACCGTCGGTCATTGCGGACTTCGGCTCCGATTCGACCTCAGGCGGCAGCGGCTCGGTCAACCGGTCCGAGCAGTTGACCACAACGGTCGCCGCAGTCGTCACGCAGATCTTGCCAAACGGCAACCTCGTCATCGAGGGCCGCCAGGAGGTCCGCGTGAACTTCGAAGTGCGCGAGCTGATCGTCGCCGGTGTGGTCCGGCCTGCCGATATCGACGCTTCGAACACGGTTGATTCGTCGAAGATCGCCGAAGCCCGCATCGCCTATGGCGGCCGCGGTCAGATCACCGACGTGCAGCAGCCGCGCTACGGGCAGCAGCTGTTCGACATCCTGATGCCCTTCTGACGCAAACAAGGTCGCGGCCACCCCTGGGCGCGACCATCACCAGATCCGTATCCGCAGCACACCTCTCCAACCGGCGACGCTGCTCCCCAACCCGGCGAAGCCAACCACAGCGGATACAAAAAGGGCGCGGCAGGCCAAGCTTGCCGCGCCCTTCCCATTTAAGAACCAGGTGCCTTAGTCGTCGCGGTAGACCTTCTCACGACGCTCATGCCGCTCTTGCGCTTCAAGCGACAAGGTCGCGATCGGCCGGGCATCAAGACGTTTCAGGCTGATCGGGTCACCGGTCTCTTCGCAAAACCCGTAGGTGCCTTCATCGATCCGCCGAAGCGCAGAATCGATCTTTGAGATCAGTTTGCGCTGGCGATCACGGGCCCGCAGCTCAATCGAGCGGTCGGTCTCCGACGATGCCCTGTCTGTCAAATCTGGATGGTTCAACGACTGATCTTGCAACGTCGTCAGCGTCTCGCGCGCTTCCGCCAGGATCTCGTCTTTCCAAGCCTCAAGCTTTTTCCGGAAGTAGCGCTTCTGGCGCTCATTCATAAACGGCTCGTCGTCGGACGGCCGATAGTCGTCTTCAAGGCCCAGCATATCCCGCTTGCTCCACCTTCATTCGCGCATAGCGCAGACAATTGCCGTTGCGTATACGCGATCGGTTCTTGGCGAACAAGCGAAGGCTTGGCCAAAGGTCACTCTTGTCTGTTTACAGTCAGGAACGTGTGGGCAAGGCCGCTCGAATTCGCTGCAATTGCCTAGGGATCGATGCCCAATTTCGCGAGCTCAACCTTGGCACGCAGCGCAATGTCGTCGACCACCGCTTGCAGCTGAGGGTCCTCGGTCGCTTGCTTGGCACGCACCAGAACCGCCAAACCGCTCAGGCGCTGCGGCGCCACCCGCCCTGCCAGCAAATCAGCCCGCAAGGCCTCCAGCTGATCGAGCAGATCGTGGCCATGCCGGACCGCGCGGCGCCGTCGATCGCCTTCATCCTCCACTGTTTGGAGGGCCAACAGGGCATCAAGATCATGGACCGCTGCCGTGGCCGGCGTGCCGCCCGCATTCGCTGCAGAAGAAGGAGAGGCCGCAGACGGCAAGGAAAAGCCGGACCCAGAGCCCGACCCTTTGCCGTTTCGTGACTGGACGCCCGCTGCGGGCCCCTTTGGTCCTTCGACACGCATGCCGCTATCCCTTTTCCGATGCCACCCATCGGTGCCGCCAGCATGGTTAACGAGCCCTTAACTGGCGGGCAATTTTCGCCGCACCAAGGCGGCAAACACGCCCTCGTGGCACCGGCGCCATGTCGTCCATGCATGGTGCCCGACAGGAATTCCAATGTCCGATCAGTAAGTTACGAGCGCCCCACAAGTTGGCACGCCGCTTGAAAGCCATGTTTGGCCAGCCGGGAAAGCCCGACACAAAGAACAGGCAAGTCAATGCAGCATCTGCCCCTTCCCCAGCACCTCTTTCGCGCCATCACGGCGATTCTGCTCGCCATCGGGCTGAGCGTCTCGCTCGCAGCGCCGGGCTTCGCGTCGTCGCGCATCAAGGACATTGCCGACTTTGAAGGCGTCCGCGAAAACCAGCTGGTCGGCTATGGCTTGGTTGTCGGCCTCAACGGGTCTGGCGACACGCTCAACAACGCACCGTTCACGCGGCAAAGCCTTCAGGCGATGCTCGAGCGGCTGGGCGTCAACACGCCGAGTTCGGAGCTGCGCACCGCGAACGTTGCCGCGGTCATGGTGACGGCCAACCTCCCCCCGTTCGCAACCCAGGGGACGCGGATCGACGTTACCGTCTCCGCCCTGGGCGACGCGGACAGCCTGCAAGGCGGAACCCTGCTGGTCACGCCACTTCTCGGTGCCGATGGCGAGGTCTATGCCATCGCGCAGGGCTCGCTCGCTATCGCTGGGTTTTCAGCGGAGGGCGCGGGCGCCTCGATCACGCGGGGCGTGCCGACCACCGGCCGCATCGCCAATGGCGCACTGGTCGAACGAGAGGTGTTCTTTGATCTGGCGAACATGGACACGATTC
>JAHCMG010000042.1 GCA_019192585.1 Devosiaceae bacterium MH13 | reverse complement strand
CAGGCCCGTGTCGACGGCTTTCAGCGAGCGCGTGATCAGCCGGATCGCATCGGGGTGCAGCGCCAGCCCGTGCTCATCGGCGAGATGAAAGAACCGCAACAGGTTCACCGGGTCCTCGGTGAACACGCCCTCATGCGCAACGGTCAGCCGCCCGGTATCGACTAGAAAGTCGCCATTGGCCGGCAGGCTTTGCGGTTTGCTCCGCCTCAGCGGACCGAGCATCCGGTCGAGAAGGGGCGACGATTTCGCCTCCAGCTCCTCAAGCTGCGCGCACAGGATGCGGGTCAGGTTGCCGACGTCCTTGGCGACCAGAAAATAGTGCTTCATGAACCGTTCGACGGCCTGCATGCCCGCCCGTTCGGTGTAGCCGAGCCGCTGGGCGATCTCGGCCTGCACATCAAAGGACAGCCGGTCGTCGGGCCGCCGGGTCAGAAAGTGCAAGTGACAACGCGTTGCCCACAGAAAGTCCATGCCTTTGTGGAAGGTGTTGTACTCGTCGCGCGCGAACACATGCTTGGAAACCAGCTCATCCTCATGATCGACCTGGTAGATATATTTGCCGATCCAGAACAGTGTGTTGAGGTCGCGCAGCCCGCCCTTGGACTCTTTGACATTGGGCTCCACCAGATAGCGTGATGAGCCTTGCTTGGCGTGGCGGCTATCGCGCTCGGCAAGCTTCGCTGTCACAAACTGCGGCCCGCTATTGGCGACCACCTGGTCTTGGAAGGCCTTCTGGAACGTCCCGAAAAGAGCCGTGTCGCCCAATAGGAAGCGCGCTTCCAAAAGCGCCGTGCGGATCGTCATATCCTGCTTGGCGAGCCGCACGCATTCATCCACCGTGCGGGTGGCGTGGCCAACCTTGAAGCCGCAATCCCACAGAAAATAGAGGATGCTCTGGACAACCTGCTCGCCCCAGGGCGTTTGCTTTGTCGGCCGCAGGAACAGAAGGTCGATGTCCGATTGGGGTGCGAGCGTGCCGCGGCCGTAGCCGCCCACCGCGCAAATCGCCAGCCGCTCGGCGATCGATGGGTTCTCCAGCGGATAGCGATGCGTGGTGACAATCGAGAACAGCGTCTCGATCAGCGTGTCCTCGGCCAGTGACAGCCGCTGCGCGCAGGCAAGCCCGCCACCATCTTCCAACAGGCGCGTTTCAGCAGTTTTGAGAATGTCGACAACCGCCGCTTTGACGATCACCAGCAGTTCGGGGTGCGCGGCATCATGGGTGCCAGCGGCAGCAATCGCGGCTTCCATCCGCGCGTGCAGGGCCGCGCCGTCCAAAAGCGGCGAGGCGTCATCGCGGCGCACCAGCGTGCGCATGGACCGGGTTTCATGCAGAGCCATCAGGCCCCCTTGATGCAGGCTCAGGGTGTTTTGAGCTTTGCGGACAGATCGTACAGAAAATCAAGCGCCTGGCGTGGTGTCATTTGGTCAGGGTCATGGCCATCAAACCAGCCGGCGACAAGCGTGCGGGCGGCGGCCTCAACCGCATCCGCCGACGGTTCGGCCATCGGCGCGGGCGATTTGGCGGCGGCAAACAGCGGCAGGCCTTCGAACAGGCCATCGGTTTGCTCTGCCGTTGTGCTGTCGCCGCGCCTCTCGAGATGGTCCAGAACCTGTCGCGCCCGCGCAACGACCGGCTCGGGCAAGCCGGCAAGCTTTGCGACCTGGATGCCATACGAACGGTCCGCCGCGCCGGGCAGCACCTCGTGCAAAAAGATCACCTCACCGTCCCATTCGCGCACGGCCAGCGTTCGGTTTTCAAGCCGGTCGAGCCGCTCCGAAAGGACGGTCAGCTCATGATAGTGGGTGGCAAACAAGGCGCGAGAGCGGGACTGCGTGTGCAGATGCTCAAGCGCCGCCCAGGCGATCGACAGCCCATCATAAGTGGCTGTGCCGCGCCCGATCTCATCGAGAATAACCAGGCTCCTTGGGCTCGCCTGATGGAGGATCGCGGCCGTCTCCACCATCTCGACCATAAAGGTCGAGCGGCCTTGCGCCAGATCGTCGGACGCGCCAACCCGGCTGAACAGCGCATCGACAATGCCGATGGTGGCGGCCTGCGCGGGCACGAAAGCGCCTGCCTGCGCGAGGATGGCGATCAGCGCGTTCTGCCGCAAATAAGTTGATTTGCCGCCCATATTGGGGCCTGTGACGAGCGCGACCCGCCCATCCTCGCCCCCGTCTGCGCCCAGGGCGCAATCGTTGGCGATGAAGCGTTCGCCGCCGCTCTTGCGCATCGCCTTTTCGACCACCGGATGGCGGCCGGCGGTGATCGCAAAGCTGGTATCGTCGCGGATGACGGGCCGCACGTGCCGGTCAAGGGCGGCGGTTTCAGCGAGCCCTTGGGCGACGTCCAGCGCGGCCAGGGCATCGGCGACCGCTTGCAGCGCCTGCCGGGCACCAACAACCAGCGCGCACAGATCCTCAAACCTCTGCACCTCAAGCGCGATGGCCCGGGCGCCGGCGCTGGCGATTTCGGCCTCCAGCTCCGCCAGTTCCTTGGTCGAGAACCGCATCGCGTTGGCCATGGTCTGGCGGTGAAAATAGGTGTCCGGCGCGTCTTGCAGTGGGCCCGCCTGCGCGGTGGGCACTTCGATAAAATAGCCCAACACCCCATTGTGCTTGACCTTCAGCGACCGCGCCCCGGTCGCAGCGCCATAGGTGGCCTGAAGCCCGGCAATCACTTTGCGGGTGTCATCGCGCAGCACGCGGGCGGCATCGAGATCGGCGTCGACGCCTTTCGCAACGAACCCGCCGTCACGGGCGAGAAGCGGCAACTCGTCGGCCAGCTCGGTGTGTAGCCGCGCGGCCAGCTTATGCGGGCGGCTTTCAAGCGTCGCGCAGGCCTCGCGGATCAAGGCAGGCTCCGCATCGCTGAGGAGCGTCAGAAGATCGCCCGCCTGATGGAGCGCGCTGCCGATCGCCGCCAGGTCCCGCGGGCCGCCACGCCCCAGGACCACGCGCGACAAAGCCCGCGCCAGATCGGGGGCGCCCGCCAGCGCATCGCGGACCTTTTGGCGAACCATCGGCGCGTCAACGAAATGCTCGACGGCATCGAGCCGGGCTTCAATGGCAGCCCGGTCCGTCAGTGGCGCGCCGAGATGCTGGGCCAAAAGCCGGGTGCCCGCCGAAGTGACCGAGCGATCAATGGCTGACAGCAAGGTCGGCGCGCCGCTGGTATCCGCTCTGACCAGGTCTAGGCTCGCCCGCGTCGCCGCATCGATGGACATGGTGCTGCCGCTGCGCTCACGCTTGGGCGGTTGGACGGCCTGAAAGCGCGACTTTTGCGTGCGTTCGACATAGCCAACCAAGGCCGCACCGGCGCGCAGTTCAGCGCGTGAGAAGCTGCCAAAACTGTCGGTGCTCGCCACCCCAAAGGCGGCTGCCATGCGCGCGGGCGCTTGCCCGCCGTGAAACATCGAGGCCGGCAGCGGCGACAGCGTGCCGCCAAGCCTTTGCAACCCGCCATAAAGCGCATGCTCGCCATCGAGCGCGTCGGGATAGATGGTTTCCGCTGGCGCAAGGCGGGCCAGTTCAGCATCGATCTGAGCCGCGTCGATCTCCGCGAGATGAAAGGCTCCCGTCGACAGATCAAGCCAGGCCAAGCCGGCGCGCGTGCCGGCAGGATCGGGCGCGAGAGCCACCAGCCAGTTGGCGCCGCGGCTTGGCAAGAGCGCATCTTCGGTCAGCGTGCCAGCGGTCACGAGCCGCGTCACATCGCGGCGCACGATGGCCTTGGAGCCGCGCTTTTTGGCTTCCGCCGGGTCCTCGGTTTGCTCGCACACCGCCACCCGGTGGCCCGCCGCGATCAGCTTGTGCAGATAGTCCTGCGCGGCGTGCACTGGGACACCTGCCATGGGGATGTCGTCGCCGCCATGCTTGCCCCGCTTGGTCAGCGCGATGCCCAGCGTCTGAGCGGCGACCACGGCATCGTCAAAGAACAGCTCGTAAAAGTCGCCCATCCTGAAGAACAGAAGGCTGTCGGCGTTCGCCGCCTTGATCTCCAGATATTGCGCCATCACCGGCGTCGCCCCCGCGGGCGACGGCAGGGCGGCCGCCTGCCGCTGGGTCTGAGGCTGCCCGCCCGTCTGCGAGCCGGCGTCCGGGGCGCTGCTGTCAAGGGCGTCGATCATAGATCAAGTTCTAGCAAACGGGCCCCGAAACACCAGTTGGTGGCGCCGCCAAACCGGTGAATTGCGGGCCATGGCTCGCCGAAAGGCGCAACAGAAAGCCGCCGGCCAAGCCTAGAGATTGGCGCAGCGGGCGCTTATGGTCTGCACCCGTCCCTTCCGGTTGGTGCCCACGGACGCAACGACGAAGAAACTGCCAGGACCGCTTTTATGGCCAGATCGCCCCGTAAAGATCCACCCCTCAAAGACCCCCACCTCGCCCGGAACACGTTCGGCTCCAAGCGCCCGGCGATCACCGATCAGGACGCGCTCGATTTCCACGCGCAGGGCCGGCCCGGCAAGCTTGAGGTGGTGCCAACCAAGCCCATGGCGACCCAGCGCGATTTGTCGCTGGCCTACTCGCCGGGCGTGGCGGTGCCGGTGGAGGCCATCGCCGCGAACCCCGACACCGCCTTCGACTACACCGCTCGCGGCAACTTGGTGGCCGTGATCTCAAACGGCACGGCGATCCTCGGCTTGGGCAATCTTGGCGCACTGGCCTCTAAGCCGGTGATGGAAGGCAAGGCGGTCCTGTTCAAGCGCTTCGCCGATGTCGATTCGATCGATCTGGAGGTCGACACCCAAGATGTCGACGCCTTCATCGACGCCGTCAAACATCTCGGGCCCTCGTTCGGCGGCATCAACCTTGAGGACATCAAGGCGCCGGACTGCTTCATCATCGAAAGCCGCTTGCGCGAAGAGATGGACATTCCCGTCTTCCACGATGATCAGCACGGCACGGCAATCATCGCGCTTGCGGGCCTCATCAACGCGCTCGACCTGACGGGCCGCGATATCAAGACCACCAAACTGGTCTGCAACGGCGCGGGCTCGGCGGCCATCGCCTGCATCGAGCTGATCAAAGCGCTCGGCATGCCGGCCGAAAACATCATCCTTTGCGACACCAAAGGGGTGATCTACCAGGGCCGTGAAGCGGGCATGAACCAATGGAAGGCCGCACACGCTTCGCCCACCGCGACCCGCACCTTGGAGGAGGCGGTTGCCGGCGCCGACGTGTTCTTTGGCCTGTCGGTCAAAGGCGCGCTGACCCAGGACATGGTCCTCTCCATGGCCGACCAGTCAATCATCTTCGCCATGGCAAACCCCGACCCGGAAATCACGCCCGAACAGGTGGCCGAGGTGCGCGAGGATGCCATCGTCGCCACGGGCCGGTCGGACTATCCCAACCAGGTCAACAATGTTCTGGGCTTTCCCTACATTTTCCGCGGCGCGCTCGATGTCCGCGCGACCACCATCAACGACGATATGAAAATCGCCGCCGCCCGTGCGCTTGCCGAGCTGGCGCGCGAGGATGTGCCCGATGAGGTGGCCGCCGCCTATCAAGGCGCCCGGCCTCGCTTCGGGCCAAACTACATCATCCCGGTGCCGTTCGACCCGCGCCTCATCTCGGCGATCCCTGCGGCGGTGGCCAAAGCGGCGGTCGACAGTGGCGTTGCGCGCCGGCCCATCGTCGATGATGCCGCCTACAGGGCGGAGCTGTCGGCGCGGCGCGATCCGGTCGCCGGTGTCCTCAACCGCATCTATGAGCGGGTGAAACGCCTGCAAAAGCGCGTGGTGTTCGCCGAGGGCGAAGAAGAGCAGGTGATGCGCGCGGCCGTTTCCTTCTCGCACCAAGGGTTGGGCCACGCCGTTCTGGTGGGCCGAGAAGATGAAATCCACCGCACCGCTGACGAAGCGGGCATCGATTTGACCGGGCTTGAGATCTCCAACGCTCGCACCTCGCGCCGCCAGGAAGACTATGCTGAGTATCTCTACCAGCGCCTGCAGCGGAAGGGCTTCTTGTTCCGCGATTGCCAGCGCATGGTGAACACCGACCGCAACTATTTCGGCGCCTGCATGGTCGCCATGGGCGAGGCCGATGCCATGGTCACCGGCACGACGCGCAACTACTCCGTCGCGCTGCAAACCATTCGCCGCGTGGTCGACCCCAAGCCTGGTCATCGGGTGATCGGCGCCTCCCTGTGTCTCACCCGTGGCGGCACGGTGCTGATCGCCGACACGGCGGTCCACGATATGCCGACCTCTGAAGAGCTGGCGGACATTGCCGAAGAGGCAGCCGGCGTGTCGCGGCGGCTTGGCAATGAGCCGCGCGTGGCGATGCTGGCCTACTCCACCTTCGGGCACCCGCCCGGCGAGCGCTCCGAGCGCGTGCAGGAGGCGGTGCGCATCCTCGACAAGCGCCGCGTCGATTTTGAGTATGATGGCGAGATGAACGCCGATGTGGCGCTCAACATGGCGATCATGGAGCAGTACCCGTTCTGCCGCCTCTCGGGCCCGGCCAATGTGCTGGTGATGCCGGCGTTTCACTCGGCATCGATCTCAACGAAGATGCTCGAAGAGCTCGGTGGCGCGACCGTCATTGGCCCGCTTCTGGTGGGCATTGACAAGCCGATCCAGATCGCCCGCCTTGGCGCGCGCGACACCGAGATCGTCAACATGGCGGTGCTG
>JAHCMG010000041.1 GCA_019192585.1 Devosiaceae bacterium MH13 | reverse complement strand
CACAGCGAACCGGTTGGTCGCATCCGGGCTGGTGCCGACGCCAAGTTCGCTGACAAGCGGCGGAATGGTGCTGACCCAGGCGGTGCCATCAAAAACGATGAGCCCGCTTTCATCCTCCACCCAGATGATCCAGCCAGCCTTCGGCGTGTGAAAAGACCAGGCGCCGTCGGCAAAGGCAGCCAATTCCCCATCGTGACCGGCGAAGGCATCAGCGCCGCCCGACGGCACGAGATAGCGATCCCCCTCGGCGGGTGAAGCGGGCGCCGTGGCGAGGCCGCGGCTGATCACACCGACTTGCACGACGGCATCCAGCGCCTTCAGCGCTTCATTGTGTGTGATGTGTTTGGAGGCTTGCGCGGCCGCAAGATAGGGCAGCGCCAAATGGTGCGACGACGACATGCGGGCTCCTCGGCTGTTGGGGCGAACACCGGCACGCTAGGGTTGGCGACAAGGCGCGGGGACAGCTCGCCGGCTTATTCCCGTATCGGCCTTTAGGCGCGGTTGGCCCTAAGCCTGGCCCTAAAGGAGCTCGAACGCGTCCACGTCGACCATGCCATGGTCGGTGATTTTCAGCGAGGGAATGACCGGCAGGGCCAAAAACGCGAGCTGCAGGAAGGGCTCTTCCAGCGTCACGCCCAGGGTGCGGGCCGCGGCACGCAGCTCTTCAAGGGCCGCGCGAACCGTCTCGAAGGGCTCAAGGCTCATAAGCCCGGCGACGGGCAGCGCCAGTTCGGCCAGCACCTCCTCGCCTTTGACCACAACAAAGCCGCCCTCCAGCGCACCGAGCCTATTCGCGGCGACCGCCATGTCAGCATAGTCGGCGCCAACGGCCACGATATTGTGGTGGTCGTGGCAGACCGTCGAGGCGATCGCGCCGGCCTGCAGCCCAAACCCTTTGACAAAGCCCGTGGCGATGTTGCCGTTTTTGCCGTGCCGCTCGATCACGGCGATGCGCACAAGGTCGCGGCTGACATCGGGCGCCTTGTCGCCGTGCTTGATCGCGATCGTTTCGCGCAGATGATCGGTGAGGATCTTGCCCTCTCGGATGCCGATGACATGGGTTTCCTCGGCCGTGTCCGCGCATCGAAAATCATCCGCTGAGACCGGGTTTGCCTTGACCGATCGCCGCCCAACCGGGGGCACGCTGCCCCGCGCCGCGAAGGCGGCTTCGCTGACCGGCGTGCCGGCGCACCAAACGCCTTGGGCGTTGCAGGTTTCGAGGCTGTCGAGGGCGACGATGTCCGCGCGTTTGCCTGGCGCCAGCAGGCCTCGGTCCTTCAAGCCAAACGCTTCAGCCGCCGAGAGGCTGGCGGCGCGGTAGACCGCTAGCGGCGACGAGCCGAGCGCGATCAGCGTGCGGATCATGAAGTCGAGATGGCCATGCTCTGCGATATCGAGCGGATTCCGGTCATCGGTGCACAGGCACATGTAGGGCGCGGTCACATCCGTGAGCACAGGTTGCAACGCGTGCAGATCCTTCGAAACGGACCCCTCGCGGATCAGGACGCGCATGCCTTTGCGCAGCTTTTCGAGCGCTTCTTCGGCAGACGTGGCTTCATGCTCGGTCGTGATGCCCGCGCTTACATAAGCGTTAAGGTCACGACCGCCGAGCAACGGGCAGTGGCCGTCAATGTGCCCGCCTGAAAACAGCGCCAGCTTGTCGAGGCAAGCATCATCGCGATGCACCACACCGGGATAGTTCATGAACTCTGCGAGGCCAATGCCGGAGGGGTGCCCCATCAGGGGCTCCAAATCTTCGGCAAGCAGCGTCGCGCCCGATGTCTCCATATGGCAGGACGGCACGCAGGCCGATAGCTGCACCCGAAGGTCCATCAGCACATGCTCAGAGGCGGCTTGAAAATAGGCGATCCCCTCGGCGCCGATGACGTTGGCGATCTCATGGGGGTCGCAGATCGCGGTCGTCACGCCGCGCGGGGTCACGCAGCGGTCGAACTCGAAGGGCGTCACCAGGCTCGATTCCACATGCAGGTGCGTGTCGATAAAGCCCGGCACGAGCGTCAGACCGCTCACATCGCTGATCGATTGGCCCTCATAGGCATCGCCAATGCCAACAATCGTGTCGCCGCAGATCGCAACGTCTCCCTCGATCATGCTGCCGGTCACAAGGTCAAACACCGTGCCGCCGCGTAAGACCAGGTCTGCCGGCTTATCCCCCCGAGCCTGCGCGATCCTTCTTGCGAGCTCAGCTTTATCGGGAGCGGGCGCCTGAGCGCGCGTGGGGGGCGTTGCGCTGGTCATCTGTCTGTCCTCTTGCCGGTGCCACTCAAGCGCAGCGCGGGCTATCCGTCCAGCGGGGTGGATCATCCGCGCAGCTATGCCATAACGGATCGGCGGCGACCGAGCCGTACGGACGCAAGCGGGAAGGGACTTGGCGATGAGCGGCTTGCTTGCTTTGCTCGACGATGTGGCAGCCATTGCCAAACTGGCCGCGACACAGCTTGACGATGTCGCCGCCCAGGCCGCCAAAGCGGGCACCAAGGCTGCTGGCGTGGTGATCGACGATGCGGCGGTGACGCCAAAATATGTCGCCGGCCTGCCCGCATCGCGCGAACTGCCAATCGTCTGGAAGATCGCGCGGGCCTCGGCCTTTAACAAGCTGATCATCCTGCTGCCGCTGGCCTTGCTGCTCAGTGAGTTTCTGCCTTGGGTGCTGACACCGCTTTTGATGCTCGGCGGCTGCTATTTGTGCTTTGAAGGCGCGGAGAAAGTCTGGCACGCGCTCTCGCCCGCCGATCACCATCACGGCCCTAAACCGGATGAGCCCCTGGACGCCGCGCACCTCGAAGAGCAGCGCGTAAAGGGCGCAATCAAAACCGACTTCATCCTGTCGGCGGAGATCATGACCATCTCCTTGTCGGTGATCGATGCTGACAGTGTCGCGGTGCGCGCCGGGGTTTTGGCCCTGGTCGCGGTCGGTATCACCGCACTCGTCTACGGCGCGGTCGCTGCCCTCGTGAAGATGGA
>JAHCMG010000005.1 GCA_019192585.1 Devosiaceae bacterium MH13 | reverse complement strand
GCCCTTCCGCACAGAGGTCGACCGAATCGGCATGGCAGAGCCGCTTAAGGCCTACAATGATCACTTGGCTCAGGTCACCACCGGCCTGTTCACCAATCTCGGCATGGGCGAGATGTTGAACCTGAAGGTCGATCAGGCCGCCTAAACGTCAGCAGCCCCGGCTCCATCGAATTTGGAGCCGGGGGATCCAACTGGAGGACATGAGAGATGAAATACGCTGTTCTGGGCACAGGCATGGTGGGGCAAACGCTGGCCACAAAACTCGTGAGTCTCGGCCATGAGGTCTGGATGGGCGCCCGCTCGGCGGGCAATGAGAAGGCCGAAAGCTGGGCCGAGGAAAACGGACCCAACGCCTCCCACGGAACCTTCCAAGAGGCTGCCGCATGGGCCGACCGTGTCATCTTTGCGGTCAGCGGTGACAGCGTTCTGAAAGTCGCTGATCTCGTCACCAACGAAGCTGTTGCGGGCAAGATCGCCATCGACGTCACGAACCCGCTCGACACCTCCCAGGGCATGCCGCCCACGCTAATCCCATCGCTGTCGAACAGGACATCCGCCGCCGAAGAGCTTCAAAAACGCCTCCCCGACGCGAAGGTCGTCAAAACGCTCAACACGATGAACCACAAGCTCATGGTCGACCCGAGCCGCGTCCCCGGCGAGCACGACGTGTTTGTGTGCGGAGATGATGCCTCAGCGAAGGAAGGGGTGGTGGCCATGCTCGCCGAGTTCGGCTGGAGCGATCCCGTGGACTTGGGCCCACTGGCAGCCGCGCGCGGTACGGAGGGGCTCATGCCTTTTTGGCTGCGGATGTGGGGCGCCGTCGGAAACGCCGAGTTCAACTACCGCATTGTCAGAGCGTGACAGCGCAGAAGCGGGCCTTGATTGAAGGCTGAACGCGCGCAGGCGCCTACTTGTCCATCGGGCACTCACTCTGCACACTATACTCCGGTGAGTGCGGATAAAGCAGAGGGTGTCTTGTCGGAGCCAGAGGTCGGTAGCCCGTTGTGGTACTCCACGCACGTTCAGGCCGTTGGAGCAGACGCGACCGACAGGCGAACACTCTCTGTCCGTGGGGCGCTGCGTGTTCTGCCTCTGGCGGCTTCAAATCCCGATGCTTTAGCACAAGAAGGCACACCCAAAAGGTTACTCGCGGTTTTTCGCGCAGCCTCTCTCGCATTTGCGTTCAGCCAAGGCTCATTAGTACAAACTTCCGCGCTTCGTAGTGGGCAGGCAGCTGTAACCTACCTCCAGAACTTATGGGAGGGATTTGATGAAAGTGGCAACGCTTCTGCTCGACTGCTGTCACCTTCGTTGGCAGCGTTCGCAAACCTTGTCGCGCTGGTGGCAACGTCCGGGCGGTCTGGGTCCTGGGTACAGGCACTAACGCTTGCCCAGGGGGCAACTCCAGAGCCTCCAAAGGCTGAGGCGCTCTCCCAAGGGTTTCTCGTCGACCTTCGGACCATCGGAAAGGAACCGGCCAGCCAACCAAGACCCCTTTGGAACAAACAGCCGCCCGCGTGGTTTGATGAGATTTGGAGCCAACTGAAGATGGTGCTGCTCGCCCAGCAAGAAGGCTGGGAGGTGTGGATCAGCTGGTACGAGGCCCGCCTTCGCGGGGGTCTGACCTATCCGCAACTGTCGCCGGCTGCCAATGCGCGGATCGACAACGCGCAAGCCCTCGAGATTATGGAAGAAGATTGGGATCAAGGCCCGGCCCACGTCAACGCGAAGATTCGAGCGATTATCGAACGCGAGACCCTGCAAGACCAACGCGAACGCACGGCGCAAGAGAGCTCAGAGACCTCCAGTGCGAAGCAACCCGCCGGCGTCGATATTCCAGACACACTGGGTGCCGTTCTGACCTCGGCCGCCGCTAGGGCTCAGCTCAAGAGCGTGGTCGGGGCCACAAGCCCGACAGTCGTGCAAGGACCTGCCGGCGCGTTGGACGCGGTCCCAAACCCGCACACCGATTTCGGCGACGGATCAGTAGACCTTCGCGAGCTTCCCGAGCGTCAGTGCTCGATCATCGGCTCCATCCTTTCAGACTATCCTCAAAATGCCCCAAAACATGTGCGCACGTCGCTTGAGTACTACGCCGCGCACTTACAGGAGCGCGGCACCCGCCCAAGCGTTGGCCTGCTCGATGACCATGCCATCATCGTCGTTGCTGCGACGGGGTCACCGCAGGCGCAGGTCTGGATGGAGGCGGGGCAAGTCGCCGCGTTCGGCCTGTTTCGAACCAATCACGGGACGATCAAAACGCACTTCCCCCTAAGCGCGGCGCGCGACCAGGCGTTTGGCGCGATCGAGATCGACGAGGACGCGGTGGACGATACGCGCGTCCGCCCCATCAAGAAGCAACTGGATGAGGGCGTCCATCAAGCCCACGAAGCAGGGGCGGTGACCGACGGTTTCAAGCAAGTTAGCGATCAACTCGCAGCGCAGCTGACGACGGCAACCGACCTCGACCCAAACGATCTGCGCCCGTCCTGGGACGATCGTTTCGGCCCCTCGCCGAAAAAGCGCGCTCTGCTGGCCAGCGCCGGCTTCTACTACTCCGCGTTCAACCACGCGACGGTCGCAACATCTGAGCCACTACAAGCGCTCGCAAGCGTTCTAGCGGCCGCCCTTCGCGAACTGTTCAAGCTGATCGGCTGGTTGGCATAGGCCAGGCGCGCAACACAAGCATCAAAGGGCGCCCCAACCGCCCCTTCCCTTCCCCATCATTTCGCCGCACAAGCTGGTGGTGCTTCAATTCTTCACCTCCAACGCGCGCTGGCTCGGTGCCGGCCTTTTGCTCACCTTTGCCAGCGGGTTCGGGCAGACCTGGTTCATCTCACTGTTCGCCGGCGAGATAAGGGCGGCCCATGGCTTGAGCGAAGGGGCCTGGGGCGGGCTCTACACCGCCGCAACGTTGGCCTCGGCAGGGCTCCTACTCGCCCGCGGCAGCTGGGCGGACACCATCGCGTTCAGCCGTTTGGCGCCGTTGCTGGCGCTGGCGTTTGCAGCCTCAGCGATCCTGGTAGCTTGGGCGCCGGCGGTTTGGCTGCTCGGCCTTGGCCTGTTCGGCCTCCGCTTTTGCGGCCAGGGCATGTTCAGCCACATCGCGATGACGGCGATGGGCCGCTGGTTCGCGGCACGCCGCGGCCAGGCCGTTGCCATCACGAGCCTTGGCTACCCGCTTGCGGAAACCACGCTGCCGGTGGTCACCGTGCTCGCGATCACATGGATCGGCTGGCGCGAAACATGGATCATCAGCGCAGGTCTACTCGCCATACCCATCGCGCTCGCCTTGCGCTGGCTGCTTCTCGAAAGCCGCGAGAAAAAGAGCGTCCTGCGAGAAACCGAAACCCCGGGCTTGGGAGGCAAGCATTGGCAGCGCGCCGACGCCTTGCGCCACTGGCTGTTGCCAGCACTGATACCCATGCTGCTGACGCCAGGGTTCATCGGCACGGTGATCTTCTTCCACCAGGTCCACGTCGCCGAAACCAAAGGCTGGACGCTCCTGTCGATGACGCCGGGCTTGACGATCTATGCCGCCTGTGCGGTGGGAACGAGCTTCATCGCCGGCT
>JAHCMG010000040.1 GCA_019192585.1 Devosiaceae bacterium MH13 | reverse complement strand
ATGGTCGGCGCCGACGAAGCCTACCACGGTCATGCCGGCTGCGGTTGCGGCGGTGACGCCGGACGCGGAATCTTCAATCACCACGCAGCGGGCGGGTTCGACGCCAAACTGGCTGGCGGCGAACTGGAAGACGTTCGGGTCCGGCTTCGCAGCCTTCGAGCCGACTTCCATCGCCGAGAAGATCGATGGTGCAAACCGCTCATAGAGCCCGACATCGCTGAGATAGCGTTGCAGATAGGCGGAATCTGAATTCGAGCAGATGCAGCGCGGGCCCTCAATCTGGTCGAGCATATCTTCCGCCCCGGCAACGGCCGTCAACTCGCTATCGGCCAGTTCGAGAAAGGCTTCGGCCAGCTTGTCCGAGAACCCCTCGCTTAGCGGGCGTTCGAGCTCGTCTTCGATATGCTTCTGGATCGCCTGGTGCGACATGCCAGCGAAATGCTCGGCATAGCCAAGCGGCTCCATCTCAAAGCCTTCAAGCTTGTAGGCCGACGCCTGCACGCGGGCGGCGATCATTTCGGAGTTGATCAACACCCCGTCGCAGTCGAATATGGTTAGATCAAACACGGCCGACGCCAATCCTTGCGGTTGTTGAAGCTGCGGGGACGCATCGCGCGCGTGCCGCTTGGGTCTTCTGACCTGGGCCGCTAACAGGGTTGGCCGCGGAAAGAAAGTGGCAAACACCACCGGCGCCTGTCGCCGTCGAGGAGGGCCGTTTGGCACCCAAGCACGAACAGACCCGTCCGCACCCAAGGCCGCGTGCCGCTGAAGCGCGCGGTCAGCTGTTGGGCCACAGCGTCACCACAAGGGCTGCGCAGCCCACAAGCGCCCAACCGATCAGCGCCCTGGTTTCCGGGCTTGTCGGCCAACGCGGCGGCAAAGCACCGCCCGTGCCGGAAGGTCTTATGACCGGCTGGCCGGACATAGTCGGCGAGCGGCTCGCTGGCCGCTGCATGCCGCTGCGTCTGCGTTCCCTGCCAAAATCGCGCAGCCGAACGCGCGCCGCAGCTCGCGCCGGTGCCATGCCAAATGATGGTGCGCTTTTGGAAGTGCGCGCCGATGCCGATGTTGCCATCGACCTCACCTACGCCCAGGATTTGATCTGCGAGCGGGTCAATGCTGCCCTCGGCTACAGCGCCATCGCCGCCATCAAGGTTTTGCCCCGCGAACCCATGCATGCCGCCGATACGGCTCCAATGAGGGCGCAGAAAAGGGTGTTCAAGACCCCCGGCGAGGCTGAAGCAGCGCAGGCCGACCAGCACACTGGATCGGTGGACAATGGCGACCTCAGAGCGGCGCTACGCAATCTGGGCCGGCACGTGTTCGCCAACCGCTAAGCGCTTCACTGACGCAGGGGCTTTTTTATGCCGCTTTTTCGCCACGCTCGGTTGCGAGCGAACGGGCAGAAGATAGGCAGTGCGCTTGCCGTGGGTGCGCATCCTGCCTAAACCTCCGCTCAGAAACCTCTGAACACCGACCAATCCGCGCATCGACCACCTTCTGCGCCAACGACGAGATCGTCCATGACCGACCGCTTGCTCAACCGTTTGACCGACCGTCTGGATCGCCGCCGCCTTCTCAAATCGTCCGCTTTGCTGGCCGTTGCCGGCACCGCCCTTGCGGCGTGCAACGACAGTTCGACGGCTACCGCGCCCGATGGAACCACCCGGGCCGTGCCCGAGGGCGGTGAGGACACGGTCGACCTTGCGGCGCTGCTGTCGCCCACTGATGGCCTGCCGGACATCACGCTCGGCGACCCGGACGCTCCGGTGGTGATCGTCGACTATTCATCGATGACATGCCCGCACTGCGCGCGTTTCCACACCGCTGCGCTGCCCGCGATCAAGGAAAACTATATTGATCAGGGCAACGCGTACTACGTCTTCCGCGAGTTCCCGCTCGATGCGCGGGCGCGGGCCGCGTCCATGCTCGCACGCTGCGCCGATGATGCGCTCTATCACGACGTCATCGACATCTTGTTTGAGCGCCAGCGCGAATGGGCTGCCGCCGGCAACCCGGCTGAGGCGCTGTTCGATATTGTCGGCCAGGCTGGTTATACCCAGGAGACGTTCAACGCTTGCTTGACGAATCGCGATCTGGAACAGGCTATTGTGGCCGGTGCGGAGCGCGGCTCATCGGAGTTTGGAGTCGCCTCAACACCGACGATCTTTATCAACGGTGCGAGATTCCCCGGTGCCCGTAGTGCGCAAGAGTACGCCGAAATCATCGATCCGCTTTTGGGCTGACACAGCCCAACCTGAACCCGCGAGCAATAGCCTGGTGATCCGATGAAGTTCACCAAGCTGCGCATCGCGGGCTTCAAGACGTTTATTGAGCCCACCGACCTTCTGATCGACGATGGTCTGACCGGCGTTGTCGGCCCCAATGGGTGCGGCAAGTCCAACCTAGTCGAAGCCATGCGCTGGGCGATGGGCGAAAGCTCCTACAAGGCAATGCGCGCGTCGGGCATGGAGGAAGTCATCTTCTCCGGCTCAGCCAAACGGCCTGCCCGCAACTGGGCCGAGGTCAAACTGTTCCTCGACAATGATGACCGCCGCGCCCCGGCGGCCTTTAACGAGCATGAGACCATCGAGGTCTCGCGCAAGATCGAGCGCGACAAGGGCTCGGCCTACCGGGTAAACGGGCGCGAAGCCCGCGCGCGGGACATTCAGCTGATGTTTGCCGACGCGGCCTCGGGCGCGCGCTCACCGTCGATGGTGCGCCAAGGCCAGATTGGCGAGATCATCTCGGCAAAGCCCGTCCAGCGCCGTGCGCTTCTAGAGGAAGCCGCCGGCATCTCCGGCCTGCACACCAGGCGGCACGAAGCCGAGCTGCGCCTCAAAGCGGCGGAAGCCAATATTGAGCGGCTCGACGATGTCATCGCCGAACTTGACCGCCAGCTCGATGGCTTGCGCAAGCAGGCGCGGCAGGCCGCCCGCTATCGGGAGATCGCGGCCAAGACCCGCACGGTGGAAGCGGGCGTCTACGCCCTCAAATGGGCCGCAGCCAACCAGGCGGCGAACGACGCCACCCGCGATTTGGCTGAAGCCAAAGATGCGCTGGCACGCGCCGACGAGGCGCAGCTTTCGAGCGCCACAGCGCAGGCTAGCGCCGCCGCTTTGGTGCCGGCAGCCCGCGAGAAGGCTGCAGAAGCCGGGGCCGCCCTGGGCCGACTGCTGCGAGCCCGTGATGAACTGGCCTCCGAAGAGCGGCGCATCTCGGACCGGCTAGACAGCGCCCGCGCCCAGCTTGAGACGCTGAACGCCGACATCGCCCGCGAGACGGGCTTGTCAGAAGATCATACCGCCGAGAAGCAGGCGCTCGATGCTGACCTGGCAGCCATCCGCACTGAGGTTGAAGCGGTCGCTGCGCGTCAGCCATCCTTGGAGAGCGCGCTGGAGGCGGCGCAGTCCGCCCTCACGGCTGCGCTTGCCGAAACCCAAACAGCCAGAGAAGCGCTCGCATCCGGGCGCGCCCAACGCGAGGCGCAAGCCAAGCTCCGCCTCGCCGCTCAGCGCGATCTGGAGGAGACCAATGCCAAGCTTGCTGCAGCTCGGCAGGCTCTCGATGCACTCAAGGAACAGCTCGTCGGCGCCGATGCGCTCGACGCGGCGCGGCAGAAAGCCCAAGAAACGAACGACGCAGCCAGCAAAGCTGCGGAGGCCGTCGTCGCGGCCGAAGGGCGGCGCACAGGCTCCATGCAGGCGCTTGCCGAAGCGGAGCAGCCTTTGCGCGATGCGGAGAAGGCTCTGAACTTCACCCGCGCGGAGGTCGCCGCACTCGAAAAGCTGGTTGGCCCGCAAAATTCGGGCGAGGGGGGCCACACGGCCATCCTCGATCTGCTTGAGGTCGCATCGGGCTTCGAGACGGCGCTCGGTGCCGCACTGGGCGAGGCCCTTGAAGCGGCGACCGACGAGGCGGCGCCCGCCTTCTGGCGCGACAATCCAGGCCCAGGCGCTGATCCGGCTTTGCCAGATGGCTGTGAGCCGCTTGCCGCGCACGTGTCCGGCTCGCCAATGCTCGCGCGCGCTCTCGCCCAAGTTGGCCTAGTGACCGACCCGGCACAGGGCGATGTATTGCAGACCGCGCTGGCAGCGGGCCAGCTTCTTGTCAGCCGCGACGGCGCCGTTTGGCGCTGGGATGGCCTGGTGCGCCGCGCGGAGGCACCGTCTGCGGCAGCCGTTAAGCTCGCCGAGCGCAACCGCTTGGCTGATCTCCGCGCGGATGCTGACGCGCAAGCTGCAACTGTCGAAGCCTTGCGCAGCGCACACACCGAAGCGCTCGCCGCCCTCGCGCAGGCCGATGCCACGCTCAACGCGAGCCGGAGCGAGGAGCGCGCGGCGCGACAGCAGCAGCAAGAGGCCGCCTCAGCCCT
>JAHCMG010000039.1 GCA_019192585.1 Devosiaceae bacterium MH13 | reverse complement strand
TCGTCAACGGTCGCCGTACCGCCCGTATCGATATAGATCGACAGAGGCTGGGAGACGCCAATCGCATAGGACAGCTGGATCTGCGCCCACTCCGCAAGGCCAGCAGCCACCACGTTTTTGGCCAGATAGCGTGCGGCATAGGCCGCCGATCGGTCCACCTTGGTCGGGTCCTTGCCCGAGAAGGCGCCGCCGCCATGGGCTGCGGCGCCGCCGTAGGTGTCGACAATGATCTTGCGGCCGGTCAGGCCCGCATCGCCATCGGGGCCGCCGATCACAAACGCGCCGGTCGGGTTGACGTGCCAGACCGTCTCATCGGTGATCCAGCCGTCAGGCAGAACCTCGTGGATGAAGGGGGAAACCACCGCGCGCACATCGTCAGATGTCATGTCCGCATCGAGGTGCTGCGTCGACAAGACCAGCGAGGTTGCACGCACCGGCTTGCCGTCTTCATAGGCCAAGGTGACTTGGCTTTTGGAATCGGGCCCCAGAACCGGCGCTTCGCCAGACTTCCGCGCTTTGGCCAGACGATGAAGAATGGCGTGCGAATAGTAGATCGGCGCCGGCATCAGATCTGGCGTCTCGCGGCAGGCATAGCCGAACATGATGCCCTGGTCGCCCGCGCCCTCATCCTTGTTGCCGGACGCATCCACGCCCTGCGCGATATGTGCCGACTGCTCGTGCAGCAGCACATCGATGCCGCACGTGTCCCAGTGGAAGCCGTCCTGCTCGTAGCCAATGTCTTTGATCGCGTCGCGTGCCAGCGCCACGATATCATCTTGCGTGATCGAGGCTGAGCCGCGGGTTTCCCCCGCGATGACCACCTTGTTGGTCGTCGTCAGCGTTTCGGCCGCAACACGCACGCCCCACGGATCCGCGCCCTCGCTCAGCGCCGCCCGAAAGAACAGGTCCACGATCTCATCAGAGATCCGGTCGCAGACTTTGTCGGGATGGCCTTCGGAAACGGACTCACTGGTGAACAGGTAGGAGGAGCGGGACATCGGGACGCGGGTCCTATGGCTGGCTGGAGGAGACTGACGGTTGCGTTCGGTATAACGAACGCGCGTTCGTCAAATCGGATGGCGTCTCTTGCCACCAGACCAGCCCAAAATCAAGGGTTCGCGCGGGCCAGATGGCCCGGGCGTTAGGCGGAACAGCGCAACAGTATCGGAGAGGCTGTGGGCTCTAAGCGCCGTCGGTTTCAGCGATCGCCTTCACGAGATCGACGACGCGGCGCCGCACTTTGGGGTCCTGGATACGCAGGAAGGCGCGGGTGAGCTCGAGGCCGTCCGACGTTGTCAGAAGGTCCGAGACGTAGCTGACACCGGTTTCGGCGAACCCTTGGGCGGGCTCTGCCCCGGGCATGTCATCGTAGAAATAGGAGATGGGGACCTGCAGTTCGCTTGCGATCTGCTGCAGGCGGCCGGCGCCGATACGGTTCGTGCCCTTTTCGTATTTCTGAACCTGTTGAAACGAGACACCCAACGCTTCGCCAAGACGTTCTTGACTGATCGAAAGCATCATGCGGCGCATGCGCAGGCGCGAGCCGACATGCATGTCTATCGGGTTGGGGGCACGTTTGTTGGCCATGTATCGACGATCCTCACGACCCGGGTGTCCGGGTCTGTTTGCGGAGCTCTCCAGTTTCCAGGTCCGTTTTGGACGTTTCAGCTGATCAGACAGGCCGCAGGTATAGGTGTAATCACGGCCGAGAAGAAGCGGCAGAACGGGAATTCATCTGCCGGTGGTAAACACTTACAACCAAAACCAAAAAGAGAAAAACAAGGAAGGGGAGGTTACCCATCAGTAGGTAACCCGTTTGCGTTAAAGGGTTCGGCAGGTTTGTCGTAATCACGCCCGGTTTGTCAACTTCCAACGCAACAATGGTCCTGCCGTAAGGGTCGGTAACGAGGCTCACCCCGGTGTTCGCAGCGCGCACCAAAGGGCGCCCCGTTTCCACCGCGCGCAGCCGGGCTTGGTGCACATGTTGCTGTGGTCCGGCGCTCGTGCCGAACCAGGCATCGTTGGTGACGTTGAGCAGATAGTCCGGCGCGTGGGCACGCACGCCGGCGCGCACAAACCCTGGAAAGATCGCCTCGTAGCAGATGAGCGCGAGCCAGGAGGGGCCGCCAGGTGTCTCCAGGGTTCCCGGGCCCAAACCAGGCACAAAGCCGGCCGGCGCGCCGACAATGGGGCGCAGGCCAAGCCGATCGAACCAGTCGGAAAAGGGCAGCGCTTCGCCGAATGGCACGAGCCGCACCTTATCGTAGGCGTCGATGATCTCGCCGCGATCGTTGAAGGCGAAAAGCGCGTTGGTGAACACCCGCCCTGCGCCGCGGGTTTCAGCCCGCAAGGCACCGGCCAACAGGTGCGTGCCCAAGGGCAGCGCCTCACCGATGGCAGCGAGGGCGTCGGGCCGCTCAACGAGCAAGAAGGGAAAGGCCGATTCGGGCCAAATCACATGGGTCGTCCCCAACAGGCCAAGGTCGCTCGGTGAGGCGCGCGCGGCGGTGAGGTCAAGAAGTGACGCAAAATGCGCTTCGCGCTGCGCTGGATCCCACTTATCGGCCTGCGCAATGTTGGGCTGAACGATGCGGACGGCGACGGAACTCGTGTCAGGGACCGGTTGCGCGAGCCGGAAGCCGCCATAGCCGAGCCAAAAAACAGCGATCACGCACGCCGCGAGCGCGTAACGGATGCCGGTTTTGCCGACGCCTTCTGGCCGAAAGGCCGCGGGCACAAGCGCCACGATCAGCACCAGGAGCGAGGCAAAGGACGGTCCGATAAGGGCGAAGCCCTGCATCAAAAGGGGCTGCGCGGCGAGCCCGAGATGGAACCCGTTCCAAGGAAAGCCCGTCAGCACAACGCCGCGCACGGCTTCAAAGCCGGCAAGGCTGGCCGCTAGGACGACGAGCCGCCACGGACCCGCAGTCCAAAACAAGCCAGCCACCGCCGCAGCCAGTGCCGGGAAAAGGGCCAGCCCAGCGGGGATCGCGACAAGCGCAAACGGGATCAGCCAGGCATGGGCGCCGGCGTCTACCAAGAGCGCTTCGGCAACCCAGGTCAGGCTAGCAAAGAACCAGCCAAAGCCAAACCACCAGCCGGTGGCGAAGAACCCCGGCCGGCCTAAGAGCCGCCGGAGCTTCCGGCCCTCGCTAGGGTCCGCGTCTGCGCCATCGAGCAACAGCGCTAAGATGGGCAGGCTGATAAAGAGAACGGGCAGCAGGAATGCCGGCGGCAGCGACAGCGTGGCAAAGGCCCCCGCGAGCGCGGCCACCGCCGCGCGGCGCCAGCCATGGAGCAAGACCAACCTGTCGGCGAGGGCGTGGATGCGGGCAAGCACGGGCCGGGGTTCTCTGCGAGCGTGGAGCCAAGGGCCATCGGTCAACGCGCCAGCCGAATCGGGCTGCCGCCTGTGTGTTCGGGCCACAGCCCAACCGGCAGGTCAAGCGGCGTTAGGCGTTGGTGCCCGTGCGCGGCTCCGACGGGCCGGGCTCCAGCGGGCCAAGCTCAGAGGGAGCAATCTCCGAGGGAACGGGCTCGCTCACGTTCGGACCAGGCGCGGCTTCTGTGGCTTTTACCGCACGGCGCGGGTTGCGCGGATCGCGCCGCCGCAGGCCCGCGGGGTAGATCTTGAGCCGCTTGATCCGCCGTGGGTCGGCGTCTGTCACCTCAACATCGAGCCCTTCAAGCGCATCGATCAGCTCGCCGCGCACCGGGATCCGTCCCAGCGCGTTGAAGACCAGGCCACCCACGGTGTCGATTTCCTCGGCATCCTCTTCGTCGACCTTAATCAGGTCGCCAAAGATCATCTGCACCTCTTCAAGCGGAACGCGCGCATCGGCCATGTAGCCGCCATCGCCCAACGCATCGAGGGTCGGCGCGATATCATCATCATGCTCGTCTTCGATATCGCCAACGACGGTTTCAACCAGGTCCTCAAGGCTGATCAGCCCATCGGTGCCGCCATACTCGTCGATCACCAGCGCCATCTGCACGCGGTTCGCCTGCATCTGGGTCATCAGATCGGTGACCGACATGGAGGCGGGCACAAACAGAAGTTGGCGGACAATGGCGACGTCCGATAGCCGGGTCTCAAGGTCGATCTGGCTGAGATCAAAGCGCGGGCCGAGCTCCGCCGCGACCGCTTCGGCCACATCGCCCGCCGCCCGCTTGGCGCGCGCCTTGGCCCGGGGGCGGTCCTCGGAAACGCGTGCCCGATCAATAAGATAGGAGACCACATCCTTGATGTGGACCATGCCGATGGGCTGATCGAGCGAGCCTTCGAACACCGGCATGCGCGAATGGCCCGAGCGGCGCAGCTCGGACAGCGTCAGGCCAAGGGAGGTGTTCTTCTCGATCGCTTTGATGTCGGCCCGGGGCACCATCACGTCTTCGGTGCGGGTCTCGCGCAAACGCAATATGTTGCGCAGCAGCGCCTTCTCCTCTTTCGAGAAGGTCTCATCGTCGCGCGTATCGGTGGCCAGCGCATCCTCAAGGTCGGTGCGCAGGTCCACAGGCTGATCTGGCCGCAGCCAGCTGATCAGCCGGTCGATCAAAGAAGATTTCGCGGTGTGGGTCGCCGGGGCCGTCAACTGACGGCCGGGACTTATGGGCTCACTGCTCGCAGGATCGTCGGTCATCTGTGTGCGGGCGGTTTTCCGCCTCGCGGTCCTCGCTTGTGTGCTCAGCCGGACAGGCTCGCCCTATCCGCCATAAGGGTCGGCGATCCCAAGGCCGGCTAGAATGCGCGTTTCGAGCGCTTCCATGGCATCGGCATCACCGTCAGTCTGATGATCATAGCCCAGAAGATGCAAAAAACCATGAACGATCAGATGGGCCATATGATGGTGGTTTGAGCGACCCGCCGCAAGAGCCTCGCGTTCGATGGTTTCAAAGGCGAAAACCAGGTCGCCCAGCAGGTGCTCCCGGTCTGGCGCCAGGCTTTTGATCACCTCGGGCGCATAGGCGGGAAAAGACAGAACATTTGTCGGCTTATCAACGCCGCGATGGGCGGCATTGATGGCTTGCATGTGCGCGTCATCGGTCAGGAGCACGCTGATCTCGCTCGGCGGTAGCTCGATCGAGAGTGCAGCCATCGCCGCGGTTATGCTCTCCCCAAACCAGCGCTCGATGGTCTCCACAGGCGGCCAGCCGCCGGCTTCGGTGCTCAGCGCGAGCGATGGGGGTACAGAAGGGGGCACAGAGGCGTTCACGCGGTCCGGTTGCTCTGCCAAGTCACTCTGCCCAATCACTCGGCCCAGTCACTCAGCCAAGTCATTCAGCACTGTCGAGCAAGGTCGACTGCCGTTCCGCAGCCGCCCGCGCCCGGCGCCGGGCCGCATCGTCATAGGCCTGGACGATACGGGTCACGAGCTCATGGCGCACCACGTCTTCGGCGCGGAACTTCACATGCACAATCCGCTCAATGCCGCGCAGCATGCGGTAGGCTTCAGCTAGGCCCGATGTCTGGCCCGGCGGCAAGTCCACCTGGCTCGGGTCACCGGTGACGATCATCTTCGAGTTCTCACCAAGCCGGGTAAGAAACATCTTCATTTGCATCGACGTGGTGTTCTGCGCCTCATCGAGGATCACCACGGAGTTCGCCAGCGTCCGCCCGCGCATAAAGGCCAGCGGCGCGATCTCGATCGCTTGGCTTTGAATGCCGCGCTCGACCTTCTCGGCGGGCATCATGTCGTACAGCGCGTCGTAGAGCGGCCGCAGATAGGGGTCGATCTTCTCGCGCATATCGCCGGGCAGGAAGCCAAGCCGCTCACCGGCCTCAACAGCCGGACGCGACAAGACCAGCCGTTCGATCTCACCGCGCTCCAAAAGCGCAGCGGCGTAGGCGACGGCCAAATAGGTTTTGCCCGTGCCGGCAGGGCCGGTGCCAAAGATCAGTTCGCCCCGATCGAGCGCGCGGATATAGGCATCCTGCGCCGGGTTGCGGGCGGTGATGGTCTTCTTGCGGGTGGAGATGGTGGCCAGCTTCAGCTTGCCACCGCGCGGCTCGATGGCCGGAAGGTCCAGCTGCGCCGACGAGGTTTCCGCCATGCGGATGGCGCCATCGACATCGCCCGGATGCAGCGTGTGGCCTTCTTGAAGCCGCTGGTACAAGGCGTCCAAAACCTGGCGCGCGATGGCGCAGGCTTCCGGCGGCCCCTTAAGGGACACCTTGTTGCCACGCGCGGCTGCATCGATGCCGAGCTTGTGCTCGATGATTGCTAGGTTCTGGTCGAACTGGCCGTACAGGTCGCCCACGAGCCGATTGTCGTCAAACTCGACAACCAGGTGCGCGAGGTCTGAGGCGTGCCCCGAGGGGCTGTCATCGGTTAGGCTCATGAGGCGACGTCCAGCGCGACATCATCAAGGGTGCCGAACAGGCTGTTTGTGCCGGTCTCGGTGATGGTCACCGGTTGCAGCGTCCGCAGCAGGCTTTCGGGAGCCATCACGTTCACCGGCTGCAGCCAAGGCGAGCGGCCAACAAGTTGTCCTGGCTTGCGGCCCACCTTCTCGAACAACACATCGAAGCGCCGGCCGACGCGGCTTGCCTGGAAGGCCTGTTGCTGTTCGGTCAGGAGCGCTTGGAGCGCGGTCAGCCGTTCGGACTTCACAGCGTCGGGCACCGTGTCACCCAGCTCAGCACCAGGCGTGCCCGGGCGCGGCGAATATTTGAACGAGTAGGCCTGCGCGTATTCCACATCGCGGACCAGCTGCATCGTGTCTTCGAAATCCTGGTCGGTCTCTCCCGGGAACCCGACAATAAAGTCGCCCGAAAGCGCCAGATCGGGCTGTGCGCTGCGAATACGGTCGATCAGCTGCCGGTAGGCATCGGCGGTGTGGCGCCGGTTCATCGCCTTGAGAATGCGGTCCGATCCGGCCTGAACGGGCAGGTGCAGATAAGGCATTAAGGCGGGCAAATCGCGGTGCGCGGCGATGAGATCATCGCTCATATCGCGCGGATGCGAGGTCGTGTAGCGCAGCCGCCAAAGCCCATCGATCTCGGCAAGCGCGTACAAAAGCTTCGCCAGCGACCAGACCGACCCATCCGGCCCGGCGCCGTGATAGGCGTTGACGTTCTGGCCCAGAAGCGTGATTTCGCGCACGCCGGCATCGACCATCGCCCGCGCTTCATCGAGGATCTTCGCCGCATCGCGCGAGACCTCAGCACCCCGCGTGTAAGGCACCACACAAAAGGTGCAGAACTTGTCGCAACCCTCTTGCACGGTCAGGAACGCGGTCGGACCACGGGTCGCCAGCACCTTTTTGGGCGTTTGCGGAATGTGGTCGAACTTGTCCTCGTCGGGGAACTCGGTCAGCACCACCCGCTCACCGCCAGAGGCGCGCGAGACCAGATCCGGCAGCGCCTGATAGCTTTGCGGGCCAACCACCAGGTCGACCACGCCGGCGCGCTTGATGATCTCTTCGCCTTCGGCCTGCGCCACGCAACCGGCCACACCGATCAGGGTCTGCTTACCAGTTTCGGCGCGGCTATCTTTGAGTTTGCGCAGCCGCCCCAGCTCGGAATAGACCTTCTCAGCCGCCTTTTCACGGATGTGGCACGTGTTCAGCACGATCAAATCCGCTTCCGCCGCCTCGGCCGTGGGCGCGTAGCCCGCCTGTGCTAGCGCATCGCCCATCCGGTCGGAATCGTAGACATTCATCTGGCATCCATAGGTCTTGATGAAGACCTTCTTGCTGGCCGGTCTGGTCGCAGGTTTTACGGTCATTGCGCGTCGATTTGGGTAAGAAACGGCGATCGTTCGATCGGGGCTGTTTAGCGTGAAAACACCGGCCCGCCTAGGGCGAACGCTCACGCCTTGCGCAGCCGGTTGGCAAGCGTGCGCCGAACGTCGGCCTCAAGGCTTCGCGCCATCTGCTTGCGGTCCCCAAGCGTTTCGGGCGCACGCGGTTCGAGCAGGATAACCGACACATCCAGCGGCCCGCCAAGCAGGATCTCAAGAAGGTTCGGCAACAGATCGAGATCGCCATACCAGCCCAGTGTCGCCCGCTCGCCGCGCGTGATGATCAAGCCATCGCGGCGCAGATAGGCCAGAACGAACGGCTGTACCTGCGCTTGGCCGCCAGGGCCCATCACCGCGCCAAACAGCGAGGACAGAAACGGCAGCACCTGCCCACCATCGGATGAGGTGCCCTCGGGAAAGAAGATCACCCGGTCGCCGGCGTTGAGCGCATCTTGCATCGCATCGGCCATCTGGCCGGTTGCTTGCCGCTTGGTGCGGCTGACGAATAAAGTGTTCTGCAGCTTGGCGAGCGTGCCCAGCACGGGCCATTGGGCCACATCGTCCTTGGAGACAAAGCGCACGGGCATCAACGAGCCCAAAATGACGATGTCGAGCCAGGAGACATGGTTACCGACCATGAGCGCGGGGCCGGGCAGCGCGGTGCCTGTCGCCAGCGGCGCGCCTTCCACACGAACTCGGACACCGAGGCACCATAGCGCGGTTTTGTGAAACGCGACGGGCAAAGCGCCGCTCACCACGCGCCAGCCCAACAGGTTGGCGAGCCACTGCAAGGGCGCAATCACAACGAAAACCGCAACCAGCGGCAACAGCCGAATGGCGGCCCAGGCGAGCTTTAGAACGCCCGGCCCTTTGGCGGCCTCACCGCCGCTTGGCACCGCCGCACTGGAGGACCCGCCTTCAGCCATCGTCACGCTTGGTGGGTAGCCGCCGGCCGAACAGTTCGAGCCGATGGTCGACGAGCTGGTAGCCGAGGCGCCGGGCGATCTTCTCTTGCAGCGCTTCGATCTCGGGATCGGAAAACTCGATCACCTGCCCGGTCGACACGTCGATCAGGTGGTCATGGTGCTCATCGGGCGTCTGCTCGTAGCGGGCACGGCCATCGCCAAAGTCGAGGCGCGCGACGATGCCGGACTCTTCGAAAAGCTTCATCGTCCGGTAGACCGTGGACATGGATATGTTGGGGTCGATCGTGGACGCGCGGCTGTACAGCTCCTCCACGTCGGGATGATCTTTGGCAGCGTCGAGCACCCGCGCGATGACCCGGCGCTGGTCCGTCATGCGCATGCCGCGCTGGGCGCAAAGATCTTCCAGCGGAAGCCCGATTGTCGGGTCGGATGCGGCAGTGGATGTCATCGCCAAGCGTCCCCGATTTGTCCTGACCACAGGTTGGCTAGCGATATTCCCGCCGCATGACAAGCGCCCGCTGCCGGGTGCCGTCGGCCTGTTTGGCGTAGGCCGGGCGTTCGCCAACCTGGCGAAACCCGCGCCGCCGATAGACCGACAGCGCGGCATGGTTGCTTTCAGCGACTTCAAGAAACACCGCCGCGACGCCCTGTTGGCGTAAGGCAATCAGCGCCTCATCGAGAAGCCGGGTGCCAAGGCCCCGTCCGCGCGCGGCGGGGTTCACCGCTAGCGTTAGCACTTCGCCTTCGTCGGCGGCATGGCGCACCAAAATGAAGCCCTCCGCCGGACCGAGCCCGAAAGGGCTGATCGGCCGGACGACCCGCGCGATCACGGCCGGGTCTTCGATCAGCGAGATGAGATCATCTTCGCCCCAACCGATGGGGAACGCCGCCTCGTGCAGCGCGGCCAGATCGCCCGCCAGCGCCGGCGTGGCATCCTCAACAACACGCGGCCGGGTGAACGTGTCGCGCACCGGCTGCATGGCCCATTGGTACCATTCATCGAAGATCGAAGAGGCAGACATGGCCCCGTTTTAGGGACTTTCAGCGCGCAGGCCAGCCGATTTTTGCGGCTTGGCGTCAGCGGCTTTGAGGTACAAGGGCTGGGCCCGCACGCGTGGGTTGCCTTCGAGCGTCAAGGCCGCCAGCGCTTGCGGCGTGGGAACGGCACCCGCCTCACCCAGCACCACCTGCTTGCCCGCGCTGCTGCACACCGCCGCCAGCACCTTTTGCATGGGGCCGACAAGGCGCATGCCGTCGCTCACCGAGGCGGCGAACACTAAGTCAGCCATGACATCGGGGTCCTCAACCGGGTTGCCAGTGGCATCGAAGCGCTGGCCGTAGACGAGCCCGTTGCGCGCATCGAGCGCGACGGCTTGCGCGGCGGGGTTTGGCAGATCCTCGCGGTCGGACCAGGCAAGCGCTGCCAAAGATCCGACGCCGACAACATCAATGTTCAAGGTCGCGGAGAAGCCCCGCGCTGCGGCGAGGCCCACGCGCAGGCCGGTGAATGAGCCCGGGCCGATGGTGACGCCAATGCGATCAAGATCTTCATAGGCGTGGCCCGCATCGGCGAGCGCGCGCTCAACCATCGGGACGAGGACCTCGCCATGGCCGCGGGTCATCGCTTCGCTCTGAGCGCTGAGAATGTGCACACCGCGCGCCACCACAGCCTGACAGGCCGGTCCGGCGGTGTCGATGCACAGGGTCAGGGCTTCAGTGTGCAGGGAATCCAAGGCGGGCGAACCAAAGGTCTTCTGGTGGTGGGTCAGCACCAAGCCGACCCAAACCGGTTTCTACAGGTACAGCCTGTGCCGCCCGCGTGGCACAAACCATCAGTGGAAGCCCTGAATTTGTGGAACTCTAAGGCTAACTGGCTCGAACTTCTTCAACGCCAGGAACAAAGTGGCGCAGAAGGTTTTCAATGCCGTTTTTAAGCGTAGCGGTGGACGAGGGGCAACCCGCGCACGCGCCGCGCATGTTCAGATAGACCACGCCGTCCTGAAAACCCTTGAAGGTGATGTCGCCGCCATCTTGCGCCACGGCTGGGCGCACGCGGGTTTCCAAAAGGTCCTTGATGGTGTCGACCATCGCCCGGTCGTCTTCGGCGAAAAACTCGCCGCCATCGCCGCCCACGGTCTCCGGGGCATCGTCCACGACGATGGGCATGCCGGTGACGAAATGCTCCATGATCCCGCCCAGAATGGCCGGCTTGATGTGGCTCCAATCGTCCACATCGGCGGTCACGGTGATGAAGTCTTGGCCAAAAAACACGCCGGACACGCCGTGGATCGCAAACAAGCGCTGCGCCAGCGGGCTGTTATCGGCCGCCTCAGGCGAGCGGAAATCAAGCGTGCCCTCTTCGAGCAACGTCTTGCCGGGCAAGAACTTGAGCGTGGCGGGGTTGGGGGTCGATTCGACCTGGATGAACATCGGACGTTTCTCCAAATGCGTCGGCTACCTTTGACCCCAGATTTGGGGGTGGGGCGCGGCCTTTTCAAACCGCTTACGGCGCCGTTTTGCTTTGGATCGGTTATGCCGCACCTGCGCTAGTTTGGAAAGGTTCTAAATGAGCGCTTGGGCTAGATGCCTGCCAGCGCCAGTCCAGTGCAAACAAACCCGAGAACGAAAGTGATCACATTTATCAGGCCCGGGACTAATAAGTGTCCATCTGAAAGGTTGTAGTCACCCTCTGATAGCATGGTAGCGCCCCGCATCTCGACGAATATGCCACCGATGACCGACGCGAGTAAGAGCCCTAGCGCCCACGTCGCGGAGTCGCGGACCTGTAGATCGACCAATTCAATGTGCTGGGTAATCATATAGGCAAAGCCTGCAACGCTTAGCGTCGTCACGAGGCGGGTGAAGGAAAGAGCGCTTTGAAGGCCCTCGATGAGAGGCGGGGTGTTCATCAACAAAACCAAAGATAGTGACACTTAGCTCTCGATAGCGCCTGCCTGATACTCTGGTTCGAGAGCGGGTTCCCACGCTCTTCAATCCTAAGTGCATCCAAAATTATTGGTTTGATTGTGCGCAACAACATTCGCCGATCGACATCGCGCGTGTCTGGCAAGGACGGAGGCGCACTTTCCATCAAGGCATCGACGTGTTCTGGGCGTGCAATATACCGTTTATCATCAATGTCTATGAGGGTCTGCCAGAGAACATCGCGCCAAGCTTCCGGTGTATTTGGCATGCTATCTCAGTCTCCAGTAATAAAAGAATCATATTCTTGCCGGCGCTGTGATTATACGTCAAGCAGCGGAAAATCCGTGTCGAGATCGTCGAGCTTTGCGGCCAGAAAAGCCCGCGCATCTGCAATGCCCTGATTGTAAAGCGGTGGCCCCAGCTGGGTGAGCATGAAGTCCAAAAGCTCGCCAGCCCGAAAGGCCGAAAGCTGTTCATCAAACTCAGAGTGGAAATAGCCTTGCAGGGCTTCGATCAGCGCCTCGCGCCGGGCGTCAGAGAGGGTGGGCGCCCTCACGCAATCGCCTCGATCACATCATCTGCCAGGTCGCCAGGCACGATGGTCACCGGCACGGGGAAGCCGCCGCCGCGTTGACCGATCATCGAAACCAGTGGCCCCGGCCCTTCTTTGCCGGTCCCGGCTGCGAGGACGAGGATGGCGATATCTTCCTGCTCCTCGATCAGCGCGATGATCGCCTCATGCGCCGCACCTTCGCGGACATGCCGCTCTGGCACCAGCGAAAGGCCGGCGCCGCGCAACAGGCCGACATAGCGGTCAACGGTGGCATCGGCCTCGGCCTGTGCCTCGGCGCGCATGATCTCCTCGACGCCGAGCCAGTGCTGGAACTCTGAGGGCGGCACCACATAGAGCATGGCGAGGCCACCACCGGTCCGTTCGGCACGGCGTGCGGCGTAGATGACGGCACGCTCGCACTCGGGCGTCTCGTCAAGGATCACCAAAAAGGTGCGCTTGTGGCCTTCTTCGAAGGCGCGGCGGGTCCGCAGCATGAAGCCTCCGCTCGTGGTGGAAGGCGAACACTGGCAAGAGCCAGGTCCCAGCACAAGGGGTCGCTGGGTGACGGGCTCTACGTCTCGCGGCCAAACCTTGGCTTGGTGAACTGCTTGGCGCGAATGGCGTCGACATGCTTCCAGATCCGCGCCAGCTCCTCTTCGCCAGCTCTATGCATATCGAGATCATTGGCGAGGCACAGTGCCGCGAGTGTGATCACCACGCCGCCAACCTCTTGGTTCGGCTCACCGGGCTCGCGCCCATAAACATAGTCGACAACGGCATGGGCTTCGGCGGCGGTCCCGCCGCAAGCCTGCACAAGCTCAACCGCCTCTTCCAAGAAACGCTGGTTGCGCTCTTGCCGGTCAGCGGCAAGCTCCGGCCCGAAGCAGGCCTGCATCCACGGTGCGACACGGTCCTGAAGGCGTGTTGGCTCGTCCATGGCTGTGTCCTCCATAGGGCACGGGCGGCGCGCGACTTAGCGCACCAGCCCCAGAACCTCGTACACTTCGTCGAGCACCGGCGCAGCGATCTCGCGCGCTTGCTCGGCGCCTTTGCGCAAGATGGCATCGATCTCGCCAGGGTCGGCGAGCATGCGCTCCATCTCATCGCGCATCGGGCCCAGTTTCTCGACGGCAAGATCACCCAGGGCGGGCTTGAACGCGCCAAAGCCTTGGCCGCCGAACTGCGCCATCACCTCGGCCTTCGACAAGCCGGCCAGTGCGCCATAGATGCCCACCAGATTGTCCGCTTCCGGCCGCCCGGTTAGGCCTTCGACGGTCTCAGGCAAGGGCTCGGGGTCGGTCTTCGCCTTTTTGAACTTCTTGGCGATCGTGTCGCGATCATCCGTCAGGTTGATCCGCGACAGGTCCGATGGGTCCGATTTCGACATCTTCTTGGTGCCGTCGCGCAGGCTCATCACCCGCGTGGCATCGCCGAGGATCAGGGGCTCGGTCAGCGGGAAGACCTCGCGGCCCCAATCATTGTTGAACTTCTGCGCGATGTCGCGCGTCAGCTCCAGGTGCTGCTTCTGGTCTTCGCCCACCGGCACGGCGGTCGCTTTGTACAGAAGAATGTCAGCGGCCATCAGCGTTGGATAGGCGTACAGCCCAACGCTCGCCTTCTCGCGATCCTTGCCCGCCTTCTCCTTGAACTGGGTCATCCGGTTGAGCCAGCCCAGCCGCGCCACGCAGTTGAACACCCAGCCAAGTTGGGTGTGTTCGGGCACCATCGATTGGTTGAACAGCGCCGAGCGCGAGGGGTCGAGCCCCGCGGCCATGAACGCGGCGGCTACATGGCGCGTCGCGGCGGTCAGCTCCTGCGGTTCCTGCCAGACGGTGATCGCGTGCAAGTCGACCATGCAGTACATGCAGGTGTGCGTGTCCTGCAGGGGCACGAAATTGCGAATGGCCCCCAAATAGTTGCCCAGCGTAAGCTGGCCGGAAGGTTGCACGCCTGAAAAGACGCGCGGCGCGAACGTGGCGCCCATCTCGTCGCTCATCATCAGTGTCCGGATCGGGAATGAAAACGGCCCGCCTTATGGCGCCATCGCCGCGTTCGATCAAGCGCTGCGCCGGCGCAGCATGGCCCGCATCTCATTGAGACGCGCGACGCCGGTTACATGCGCAAGCCCGAAGAACAGGACAATGCCCGCGCCGACCAGCAGCGAGAGAGCAAGAAGTCGCAAGGGCAGGAGCGCGCCCAGGGCGAGCCAGCCCTGTAGCGCGCCGCCAAGCACGATTAGCACAATGCCCATGGCGACAGCGCACCCAAGCATGGCAGCGAGCTTCCGCCGCAGCGCCGTAGGCACCGTCCAGTAGCCGCGATTGCGCATCAGCCGGTACAGGATAAGCGCATTGACCCAGCCCGCGATGGACGTGGCCAGCGCGATGCCGACATGGCCCAAAAACGGGAACAGCGCCAGCGAGCACGCCACGTTCACGGCCACCGAAAGGGCGCCAACCTTCATCGGTGTTTTCGTGTCCTCGCGGGCAAAGAAGGCGGGCGAGAACACTTTGATCAGAACGAAGGACGGCAGGCCGATCGCAAACGCTTGAAGCGCCGCCGCCGTGCCGATGCGCGCGGTCTCATCGAACGCGCCGCGCTCAAACAGGACCGAGACCAAAGGCTCGGGCACGGCCGCCAGGGCCACGGCGGCGGGCAGCGTCAGCAGCATCGCAAACTCAAGCGACCGGGCCTGCGCGGCCTCAACGCCTGGGCCGTCTTCCGCCTTTAAGCGCCGCGCCAGCTCTGGCAGCAGGACGACGCCGATGGCGATGCCCACCACGCCAAGGGGCAGCTGGTAGAGCCTATCGGCATAGTACAGAAGCGACACCGCGCCCGCCTGCAGCGAGGCGATCATGGTGCCCACAACGATGTTGATCTGGGTGATCCCACCCGCGATCAGCCCGGGGATCCCAAGCTCCACCAGCCGCTTCATGCCCGGCGTCCAGCGCGGGCGCACGAGCTTGGGCAAAAAGCCGGCCCGCAGCAGATCGCCCACCACCAAAGCCAGTTGCGCGATGCCGCCGATCAAAACGCCCACGGCCAGCCAGACCCCGGCGTCATTTTCGCCAGCGAGACCCATCGAGAGGATCGCCCACAACACACCGATCAGCACCACATTGAGCATGACCGGCGCGAAGGCCGCCGCTGCGAAGCGCCCAAGGCCATTGAGCACGCCCGACAACAGCGCCAGCAGCGACACCAGCGCCAGGTAGGGCATGGTGATGCGGGTGAGCAGCACCGCGAGATCGAACTTGTCGGGGTCGCCGACAAAGCCCGGTGCGAGCGCGAACATCAAAACCGGCATGGCGATCATCGCTAGGGCACACACGGCAGTCAGCACCGTCAAAAGGCCCGCCATCGCGTCTTGCGCGAACTGTTTGGCGGCCTCGCGCCCCTCGCCTTCCAGCGAGCGTGCAAACAGCGGAATAAAGGCCGAGTTGAAGGCCCCTTCGGCAAACAACCGCCGGAACAGGTTAGGAAAGCGGAAGGCCACCACGAAGGCGTCCGCGACCGGCCCGGTGCCCAGGGCTGCGGCCATCAAGATGTCGCGGCCAAACCCCAGCACGCGGCTTGAGAGGGTGGCCCCGCCGACCGTCATGAAATTGCGCAGCAGGCTCACGGGCGCAGCTCCTTAGCGGGCAAAGGTCACGCCGTTGAGGCCGATTTGCGGCGGCTTCGTGTGCGCTTGGCCGATTTGCCGCCGCCTTTCGCGTCGCTTGGCGCTGGCGTGGACGGCGCGGGTTCGGCCCCGTCGACCGAGCCCTGCCGCCGCGCGCGTCGTGCCAGGGCCGCCGGGCGCGGTTTGGCCCGTGGGCCACCGAGTACGCTTTCAAGCCGCTCTTTGATTGCATCAAGCCGGTTGCGCCGGGTGATCTTCTGGCCGGTCAGATCGGTCACATAGAACACGTCGACCGCCCGCTCGCCAAAGGTCGCGACATGGGCAGAGTGCGTGTCGAGCGACAGGTCCGACAGGGCGGTGGCGAGATCGTACAACAGCCCCGGCCGGTCGCGGCCCGCCGCTTCGATCACGGTGAACCGCTCGGAGCCCTGGTTGTCGATCATCACTTCGGCCGGGACCTTGAAGGCGCGGATGCGGCCCTTTGGCGATTTGACCGCGTCGACCAGCGGCGCCAGCTGCACCTCACCCTTGAGCGAACTTTCAAGCGTTTGCGCGATCCGCTCGGCGCGTCGCCGCTCGTCAGCCTCCTGTTCAAAGGCCTGCCGAATGAGGATCGTATCGAGCGCCTTGCCATTGGCTGTGGTGTTGATGGAGGCGCCGACAATATCCGCCTTCGAGCCCACACAGGCCGCCGCGATGCTGGCGAGAAGCCGTGGATGGTCAGGCGTGTAGATGACCAGTTCCGTCACCGCTTCAAAGCCGTGAACCGACGACAGGAAGGCAAACGGTTGTCCTGTTGCATCCGCTTCCCGGATCAGATGGGCGTGGGCGATCTTCCGGTCGAGATCGGTGCGCAGCCAGTAGGGCGCATAATGCACCTCCCCATAGGCCTGCCGCTCCTCTTCCGACCAGTCGGGCAGGGCATCGAGCAGCATTTGCTTGGCCGCCTCGACGCGCTGCTTACGTGCCGCCTGCGAGTGGCCGCCGGTGAGAATGATCTCGCTCTCATAATAGAGCGTGCGTAGCAGCTGGCCCTTCCAGCCGTTCCAGACCCCCGGGCCGACAGCGCGGATGTCGCAAACGGTGAGGATCAGCAGCAGCTTCAGGCGCTCCAACGTCTGCACCCGCGACACGAAGGTTTCGATGGTCGTCGGGTCCGACAGGTCGCGCGACTGCGCGATCATGCTCATCACCAGATGATCTTCAATAAGCCAGGCCACCAGCGCGGTCTCGCTGTCGCTTAGGCCGAAGCGGGGGCACAGTTTGCGGGCGATCTTCGCGCCGGCCACCGAGTGGTCCTCCGGCCGCCCCTTGGCGATATCGTGCAGGAACAGCGCGACAAACAGCGCCCGGCGGTTCTGGATCGTCGGCAAGAGGCTGGCGGAAAGCGGGTGCTCGTCCTTCAGTTTGCCGGATTCGATCTGGGTGAGCACACCAACCGTCCGCACCAGATGCTCATCGACGGTGTAGTGGTGATACATGTTGAACTGCATCATCGCGACGACCTTACCGAAGTCCGGCACGAACCGGCCCAACAGGCCCGTTTCGTTCATCAGCCGCAGCGTGCGCTCAGCGCGGTTGGTCGAGCACAGGATCTCAAG
>JAHCMG010000038.1 GCA_019192585.1 Devosiaceae bacterium MH13 | reverse complement strand
CCAGGCGAAGAATCGGTTGTCTTGCGCGTCCACCGCGCCCTGAGGCACAGCCTGCCCGATCTCCTCACCATGATCGTGCCGCGGCATCCTGAACGCGGCAGCGAGATTGCCGCGCTGACCCAAAAGGAGGGCTACCGGGTGCTCGCGCGCAGCATGGGCCGGCTGCCGGACCAGGGCACGGATGTCTACCTGGCCGACACGATCGGCGAGATGGGGCTGCACTATCGCGTGGCGCCAGTGAGCTTTATCGGCGGTTCGCTCATTCCGCATGGCGGCCAAAACCCAATCGAAGCGGCCAAGCTCGGCACGGCGATCATTCATGGCCCGGACGTGCACAGCTTTCCGGAGATTTACTCGGCACTGGGCGCCGCTGATGCGGCAACGCAAGTCACCGGCGCAGAAAGCCTCGCCGCAGCCGTCCAAGAGCTGTTGACAGATGCTGATCTGCGGGACCGTCGCTGCCATTACGCGCAACGGGCCATCATGGAGTTTGAAGGCGCGCTTGAGGCCACCGTCGATGCGATTGAACCTTTGCTGACAGCGTTTTCGGTTGCCGCCGCGTTGGAGCGCGCGCGGGCATGAGCTGGTCGACACCGAGCTTCTGGTGGCCCGACCGAGAAGCGCCAACATCGGTGGGCGCGCATGTTGCCCGCAGCCTTTTGTATCTGCCCTCGCTTGCCTATGGCTCAACGGCTGCCAACCGTATGGAGGCCAGCGGCAAACAGGGGTCGATCCCGACAGTCTGTGTCGGCAACTTTGTTGCTGGCGGCGCCGGCAAAACGCCCGTTGCGCTGCATCTCGGCGCGCTCTTCGCCTCGCTGGGGCTCCAGCCGGCCTATATATCAAGGGGCTATGGGGGCTCACTGAGCCAAGGCTCGCACCAGGTCGATCGAGATGCCCATACCAGTGCGGAGGTCGGCGATGAGCCGCTCTTGCTGGCCCGCCAGGCGCCAACCTGGGTTGGCGCGGACCGGCTCTCTTCGATTGAGGCCGCCGCCAATGCCGGTGCCCGCGTCGCGCTGCTCGACGACGGACTGCAGAATCCGGCGGTGCGGAAGAACCTGTCCATCGCGGTTCTCGATGGCCGCTGGGGCGTCGGAAATGGGCTGTGTCACCCCGCAGGTCCGCTGCGCGCGCCGCTTGGGCGGCAGATGGACCATGTCGACTTCCTGGTTTTGATCGGCACGGGGCCCGGCGCCGAGCCGGCGGTTCGGATGGCGGCCAAGCGCGGCAAAGTTATCTTGAGCGCGTCGCTGATCGTCGATGTGCCCGACCATGTGCGCGAGAAACCGCTCGTGGCTTTTTGCGGAATTGGGCGGCCGGACAAGTTCTTCGACAGCCTGAAAGGCGAGGGGCTCAACCTTGTCCATGGCCTGCAATATGCCGACCATCACCCATACTCGACGTCTGACGCCGAAAGGCTGGTGCGTGAGGCGCAAAGCTGCAACGCGTTGCTGGTGACGACCGAAAAGGACCTTGCCCGCCTCAAGGGTGCTCGCGGTGTCTTGGCAGATCTCGCCGCGGTGGCGACGGCTATCCCTGTTCGGCTCGCGTTTGACGACCCGTCGTACCTGCAGTCGCTCGTGGAGCGTGCCATCGCGCGCTGGCGGCGTGATCTGCTGCTGGTCGAGATTGACTGAACCGGACGCTTTTCGCCCTCAGGCTTGGCGGACGGCGCGGCGTTCGGCTTCCAAGGAGGCGGCCGCATCGCGATAGGGTTCTTGGCGCGCAACGCTCCAATATTTCAGCTCGCTCAGCGGGATGCGCTCGAACGTGATCGCGCAGACGACAAAATCGCCTGGCCGCAGAACGTGGTACTCAGGTGTCTCATAGCGGATGACGGCTTCCCGCTCGTCGTTGCCCAAAACCATCAAGCTCTCCCTGGTGCGCTCGCCCGCCGGTGCCAGTTCTCGTGCCAGCGTCGCCTGCCTATCGTTTGCCCGCAAAGAACGCCTTGAGCAAGGCCCGCGCTGGCACCTCGCCGATCCCCTCGTACACCTCGGGTGCGTGATGGCAGGTCGGTTGCTCAAAGAAGCGGGGGCCGTGGGCGACGCCGCCCATTTTGGGATCGCCCGCCCCGTAATAGAGGCGCCGAATGCGCGCGTGGCTGATCGCGGCGGCGCACATGCCGCAGGGCTCCAGCGTGACGTAAAGGTCAGCGCCTGGTAGCCGGTCTGATCCCAGCTGACGTGCGGCTTCGCGGATCACCAGCATCTCGGCATGGGCGGTCGGATCGGACAGTTCGCGCGTGCGATTGCCCTCGGCGGCGATGACCTCGCCATCGAGAACCAGAACGGCGCCGACCGGCACCTCGTCGCGCGCGGCAGCGGCCTGCGCCTCGGCAAGGGCGCGATCCATAAAGGTCGGTTGGTCGGCACCGGCTGTTGTCATGGGCCGGGGCTTGCCACAGCTTGCGCGCTGCCGTCAAAAGGTGGGCATGTCGACCATGACCCCGAAACCAAGCGCTCCGAAGGGCGACGCCGCTGCGCCCAGCGCCGAGCGGATCGCCAAGGTTATTGCCCGCTCGGGCCTGTGCTCGCGGCGCGAAGCGGAAGCCCGGATCGCCCAAGGCCGCGTCGCGCTCAACGGCTCGACGCTAACCAGCCCCGCCGTGACCGTCACGCCGGGCGATAGCATCACCGTTGATGGTGACCCGCTGCCCACCGCCGAGCGGACGCGGCTTTGGCTGTTTCACAAGCCGCGCGGGCTTTTGACGGCGCGGACGGACCCGGAAGGCCGCCCCGTCCTGCCCAGCGCGCTGCCGCCGGCGCTTGCGGCGGTGCATCCGGTTGGCCGGCTCGATTTCAACACCGAGGGCCTTTTGCTGCTGACCAATGATGGCGGCCTCAAGCGGGTGCTGGAGCTTCCCGCCACCGGTTGGCTGCGCCGCTATCGTGTGCGGGCCTTTGGCGCACCGAGCCCCGATCTGATCGACCGTGCGAAAGCCGGCATGACCATCGAGGGCGTCAGATACGGCCCGATGGAGGTGCAGCTAGAGCGCCGACAAGGCGACAATCAATGGATGACCGTGGGCCTGCGCGAAGGCAAGAACCGCGAGGT
>JAHCMG010000037.1 GCA_019192585.1 Devosiaceae bacterium MH13 | reverse complement strand
CGCGACAGCTGCACGGCCAGTTGGCTCGAGCTGCCATCGACGGTGAACGCCCATAGGCGGAACCTGCGCGCACCCAGGCCTTCGCGCTCAAGGCGCGCTTCGAGCCGGCACAGCATGTCCCGCAAAGCCCAGCTGACACCGTTTTCTTCGAGCACCGGTTCGGGGCACGACAGAGCGGTGCGGTAGGGTTCGGGCGGGCGCAGCGGCGTGATGGGTTCGGGCACCACGCCGAGCAGCTGATCGAGCCGCAACTGCACCGAATGAGCGGCCTGCTTGGAGCGGAACCTTCGCTCCAACGCTTGCCGCGGCACGGCCCGCACCGCGCCGATGGTCTTCGGCCCCAGCCGGGTCAGAAGCGTCAGGCGTGCCTCATCAAGGTCCAGCGCTTCGATGGGGAACGCATCGAGCGCATCGGTGGCGATCAAGGTGCTGTTGAGCGTGGCCGGCGCGCTGGTGCTCGCGATGTTTTGCGCCATCTCTTCTTGCGGCAAGTTTGTAGGCAAGTTCGGGGGCAAAATGGGCGGCGGCACCTGATCATCGGGATCGTCGGCAAAGCGCGCCAGCGCGCGGGCGGCCAGCGGGGTTGGCGCCAGCCCGGCCAGGGTGAGAAAGCCAAGCGCGGCAAACCGCGCAACCACTTGATCGACCATCGCATCCTCGCCGCCGAACAGGTGCGCGCAGCCGCCAACATCGAGGATCAGGCCGGCATCGGTTGCCGTCAACCCGTCGGGCGCCACGATGGGCGAAAAGCGCAGCGCAAAGCGCGCCAGCCGCTCCAGCATCGCCGCATCGGCCGCGCTGTCGGCATGGTCCACCTGCAGGTCGGGGCAGGCGGCGCGCGCATCGCTGAGCCGCTGGCCGATCCGGGCGCCGGCCTGAAACCCTTCTGGGTTCGCCGCGACAATGCGCGGGCCGTGGGCGCTCAGCTCAATGAGAACCCGTGCTGGGCTCGCCGCGCTTCGCGCCTCGGGGGGTGCCTTGCCATCCTCCTTGTAATTATACTTGCCGCCATCAGCCTGCCCGCCGCCAGCCTCCGGCAGATGAGCGGTCGGCACGCTCGGTGCCGGCTGGAACCGGCGCATCCGACGCTCCATCGCCAGATGCCTGTCCATCGCGAAGCGGGGAAACCAGATCGAAAGCCAGCGTGGCTGGGTTCCATAGGACATGAAAAACCCTGTCATCGCCCGGGCAGGCAAGGCTGCCGGACGATGGTCCTCTCAGGCGGGAAAGACGGAGGTGAAAACTCGGCGCGCCGGGCGCCTGCGGATCATCTCGGTCGCCGGGCCCACGAGCGGGCCGCAACATCCAGCGGGTCATCGCCGCCGAGGCATCGCGGCTGCCGCAGGCATGGACGAGCACCGCCGGCACCGCGCTTTTCTGGCTCGCCTGGTCGAGCCGCTTGGTCACTTTGAAGGGCAGGGCGCCACCTTCGCCGATCACCGCCGCAAGCCCTTGGGTGCGCACGGCATCTTCGAGCGTCTGCGCCAGGTCGCGCTGGTGATGCACCCGCAGCAGCACAAGGCGTTGCGCCAGATCGGGGCAATGCGGCCCATAAAAGCGGCCATGTTCGCGCGCGGCGTTCTCAACCTGCACCAAGGCAACGGGTCCGCGCCGTCCGCTGCAGGCCAAAAAGCGTTGCACCAGGCACTGGGCAAACAGGCTCGCCGCCGGTGTGAAAACGGCGCTTTCGGGCGTGATGTCATGCACCCCGCGCAGCGCCAGGCCATGGGGCAGATAGCGGTCGAGCGCATCGGTCCCCAGCCGCCAGGGCTGCGCTTTGTGGCCCGCTTCATCGAAGCTACGAGCCAGTTTGCGATCATCGAAGCCGGTCACCCGCCCTTCGATTTGGGCGATGGCCTTTTGCAGGTCTGCAACAGTCGCGCGGGCGCGCGTCGACCCTGTCATCGGACACACCTCTTGCTTACGCGCACCGGAGCCTATGCGCACATTCATCCATTTCTTTCAGATGCTTAGCGGTCAATCGCTGGCGCCCGAAAGATCAATGTTCCTAATTTGTTCTCATTTAGGAATCGAATGCGCCAAGAGTCAAGGGAGACGTCAAGAGAGGGGGCAAGGGACCGATCAAGCGATGGGCATCATTGCCTCGATGGGCACAAATGGCGCGGCATGTTCGGCCAGCACGGCCTCCACGCCCGCTTCCATATCGCTGGCAACGAGAGCCGGCCCCACGGCCATCGCCGCGGCCCCGTGCAACCATGCGGCGAGCCCAACCAAGTGAGCCGCCTCCACCGCCGGGTGATGCCGCGCCAAAAGCCCGGCAATCAGCCCGCACAGCACATCGCCAGAGCCAGCAGTCGCCAGCCACAGGGGCGCGCTGGCATTGACGAAGCAGAACTCCGGTGCGCCGGACGGGTCGGCCACCACCGTGTCCGCGCCTTTCACCAGCACCACTGCCCCCGAGCGGGCCGCGGCGGCCTGGGCCATCTCCAGTTTGGACGGCGCAGGATCATCGGAACCCGCGGCATCGCTCGCATCACCAAACAGCCGGCGAAACTCGCCCAGATGCGGTGTCAGCACCACGGGGGCTTCGCGTGCCGCGATGCCATCGAACAATGGCGCTGCCATGCCGGCAAAGGCGGTCAGCGCCCCGGCATCGAGCACCAGCGGCGCATCGCTCGCCAGCGCGGCGTAAACGAGCTGGCGCGTTGCTTCATCGGGCGGCAAACCAGGGCCCAGCGCGCAGGCCCTGAAACGGCCAGCATCCAGGGTGCGGGCAAGGTCTTTCGGCCCATCGAGGGCAGCGCGCATGAGGGCAGGGGCCTGCCCCAAACTTGCGCCATGCACCGCAGCGCTCGCCCCAAGTATCACAAGCCCCGCACCCACACGCAGCGCGGCTGAGGCGGCCAAGAACCCCGCACCAGCCGTCTCCGGCGGGCCGGCCAGCACCAGCGCATGGCCATGGCTGTGCTTATGGGCGTCAGCTGTGGCGTCGGGCAGTGCCTGCAGCAGCCCCGGCCCGGTGAGCCGTGCCGCAAACCCCGCTTGTCGGTGGGCCTCGGGGCCGATGCCGATATCAATCACCTGCGGCGCAGCGCTTGCGCCGCACAGCGCACGACCAGGCATCAGCACATGGCCTGGTTTGAGCCGGTGGAAGGTCACCGTGTGGTCGGCCTTCACCACCGGGCCAAGGGGCTGGCCGGTGCGGCCATCAAGGCCGGACGGCAGATCCACCGCCAACACAGGTGCGGGGCTGCCATTGATGCGCGCCACCATGTCGGCGGCCGCGCCATCAAGCGGGCGCGCCAGCCCGGCGCCGAACAGCGCATCCACAATCAGATCCTGCTTGTCATAGACGGTATGGTCCAGCACCTGCGGGTCGATGGCGAGGCCGCCCCATGCCCCATGCGCCCAGGCCGCGTCGCCGCTCAGGTTGGCAGGGTTCGACAGGGCAACCACGGTGGTGTGATAGCCCGCCGCGCCCAGAAACTTGGCCAGAACATACCCATCGCCGCCATTGTTGCCCGGCCCACACGCCACCAGCACCCGCGTACCGGGATCGGTGATGGTTTTGAGCACCTCAAACAGCCCCGCGCCCGCCCGCGCCATCAGCGTCGTGCCGGGGGTTCCCGCCTCGATGGTCAGCGCATCGCAGCGGCCCACCTGCTCTGGGGTGAGGAGCTCATCCATCGGCGCCATCCCCGGGCTCCTCCCCCAGCTCATCGTCCGGCGCCCGGTCGATGATGCTGGCAGCAAGGCGGAAGCTGAACCCAGCCCTCACAAGCGCCGCAACATCACGGTCACGCCGCGTCTCGCGGTCCTTCGTGCGGTAGGGGCCGAGCCTGCGACGCTGGGCATAGCGCTCTGCCGCTTGCGGGTCATCGCGCTCGTCGGCGGCAAGGGCGGCGTCAATATCGTCATCGACCACGCCGCGGGCGCGCAACCGCCCGGCAATATGGCGTGCCGACGCGCCGCGGCCGCGTTGCGCGGACACCTGGTTTTCGGCGAAGCGACGATTGTTGATGTAGCCCGCCTCCACCGCGTGGGCGACTTCGGCGTCGACCATCGCAACAAAGTCGCCCGGCGCGTCGCCATGGGCCTGGGCCGCGCGCGTGGCGCGCCGCATGAGCATGGCGCGAAACTGCTGTTCGCTGGCTTCGTAGCGGTCAAGATAGGCCAAAGCGATCCGCCGCATCCGGTCGGCGGTCATCTTGCGGGGCGCCCGCCGACGGGCCTTGCGGGTCGCACGGTCTGAGCCATTATCGCCAGAGGCAAGCGCATCGGGGTCCGGCTCACTGAAGGGGTGGTCGCCATGCATCGGCGCAGAATGGGCCGCAGCGGGGGGCGGCTGTCAACGCTCGCTCGCGCGCTGGCCACAAGCAAAACGCCCGGCGGGAGGGTCCCACCGGGCGCTTTGTGTCGGTGTCTTCGGGGCCCAATGGCCCCGAAAGGGCGTCTAGACCAGATACTAAACCTGGCGAACGATCACGCGGCTGCCGATGCGCACGCGCTCATACAGCTCTTCGACATGCTCGTTCATCATCCGGATGCAGCCCGACGACATGGCCTGGCCGATCGACCACGGCGCGTTGGTGCCATGGATGCGGTACAGCGTGTCGCGGCCACCGCGGTACAGGTACAGCGCACGGGCGCCGAGCGGGTTGTCGGGACCACCGGGCATGCCGCCGGCCCACTCACGCAGCTCGGGCTGACGACGGATCATCGCCGGCGGAGGGGTCCAGGTCGGCCACTCAGCCTTGCGGCCAACGGTTGCAGCGCCGGCCCAGCGGAAGCCATCGCGGCCAACGCCGATGCCGTAGCGGCGGGCCGTGCCATCGCTGTTGACATGGTAGAGGAACCGGTTGGCCACATCGACGACGATGGTGCCGACACGCTCACGGCCCGAATAGGGCACGGTCTGCGGACGGTACTGCGGGTCGAGGCGGAACGAACGGCCACCGGGTGAACGGGTGCCATCGAACTCGAGCGAGTTGAGGAACGCGTCGAGCGCGTTGGTGGCGTTTGCCGTGCTGGCAGCTGCGGTGGTGCCAAGGGCGCCGAGCAGCAAGGAACGACGAGAGATCATGGATTTAGCTCCTGAACGGATCAATGTGTGTAACGAATGAGAAGGCGAAATCAGTGTGGCTAGCCGACGAGCAGCCTTGGCGGGCCAAGCTGTGCTGACGGGTCTAGACCGACTGGATGCCTTTCCGATCCGAACAGATCTTCAAAGGCGACGTCCGGCACCGGCGCGTCTGGCGCATGTGACGGAAAATGCTTTTCAAACAGGCTACTAGAAGGCAGGCAGTCGATGCTTGCGGTGCCCTCGGTGGCGAGGACAACCGGCAGAAGCGCGGCCTGCGGGCTGACATAGAGCTGCGCGAAACCTTTGATCGCTGACGAGCGTGCGTGCGACACATCGTAACTCGAGATGTGGTCGGCATAGCGCTGAGCATAGGAAAGCGTCGGCAGCAGCGTGCTTGTCATCACAAGCAGCAGTGCCACCGCAACCGCAGTTGAGCCCAACCTATTCAGCGTCCCCGTCATGTTTGCCACCATGACCTGCTTTGCCCAAGCAGGCCAGACCCCCCTACCTCTACGATCGTCTCGCAATGCTCCGTACAGGCAAGTCTTTGCCCAAATGTTGCGGTCGCGCCACAAAGTGTCCGCAACAGGGTTCACGAGAGTAGTTAAGCGTTTGCTCATGGATCAGGACCCCCGCGCATTTGTGCGCGCAAGCGGCATGTTTTGGCCGTTTGGAGCGTGTCCGGTGCGCAAAACCCAGCCGATCACTTCGGCGACGGCCAGATAAAGCGATTCGGGGATCGGCTCGTCGAGCGGCACGTTCTCCAGCGCGCCAGCCAGCGCCGGGTTCTCTTCCACCGCGACGCCGGCCTCTTGCGCGGTGGCAACGATCGCCTCGGCGACAGAGCCGCGTCCGCTGGCGACAACGGTGGGCGCACCCTCCTCTTCGGCGTACCGGAGGGCGATCGCCAGCGTCGGGGCTTTAGGCTGCGTGTCGTGGCTGTTGCTCATGACACCGTGTCCAACAGGTGGTGGGCGGTCGCAGCGCGGTCGGGCGCCCCGGCACTTGGGTCGGGGGCCTCACTGTCTTTGCCGAGCGTCAGGCTGGTCACCGACAGGCCGAGATCATCGAGCGCGCGAACCAACACGGCGCGGCTGCCGCGGAGCGCGCTGAGCATCTCCTCATCGCTGGCCCACACGCCGATATCGAGCCGGTCGCGGGCCCGGGCATCGTCTTGCGGCGCGGGGTGAAGCACGACCACGCCTTCGACGCCGCCGGTCACATGGGCTTCGAACGCAAACTTGAACCGCCAGCGGACATCATCGGCATGCTCGGATCCTGACGAACCGCCGCCGCCATCGCGCTCGATGGCGATACCGAGGACGGCGACCTCTTGGCCGATCAGCAGCGGAACATCGACCCGGGTGACGACGGAGGCCTCCGCCCGCGCTTGCGCCCCGGCGGGCTCCTGCAGTGTGGGCTGAAGCAGCTGAAGCCGTGCGGATGCGCCTTCGGCTTTTTGTTGCAAACTCGCTTGGGTCGCCGGGTCGCTCACATCGAGCGGAAGCGGCACCGGCAGGGCGGGCAGCTTGGTTGGCGTCGCCCCTTGTTGCGGCAATGGAAGGGGCGCGCTGGTCGATGGCGTGGTGGGCTGCCCCCCTGCACTTGTCGCACTTGTCGCTGGCGCTTGTCCCGGTGCTGGCGTCGCTTGCGCGCTCGTCGCGGACGGAACCGCAAGCCCAAGGGCACGGGCCAAAGCCGCCACAGCGCTTTGCAGGCCAGACGTGCCTGTTTGCACGTTCGCCTGACCACCCACGGCGTTCGAAAGGCTCCGTGCCAAGCCCAGCGCCGAGCTCTGCGCCTCGCGTGTTTGTGTCTGCGGGACCGTCGCCGGCTCATCGGCCTGACCGGTGCGAACTGTGAGAGCCAACACCCGTTCGATGGCGTCGCCCACTGGCGTCGTCGCGGCGCCTTGGCTCGGCCGGGCTGCGAACAGGTCTGCCGCGAGATCGGCGACCGAGCCTTGCCGCGCCGCGAGCTGCGACCGGCTCGGCGCTTCAACGGATTGCGTGGGTGCGGGACGGAGCACGTCGATGACCAAATCAGGCCCATCGGTGCCGGCCGCCGCGGTCGGCAAACTGACCCGGACAGGCGTGCCCGGGGCGGGAAGATCGGCCTCCGCGCTCATCGGCAACTGAACCGAAACCTGAGGCGCAACAGGGCGCGCAGCGCTTGAGGCGCTACCGGCCCTTTGATGGCTGGCCACCGTATCCACATCGAGCTGGAGGCTGAGCGTCTTGTTCGCGGTGTTGCCGGCACTTTCGCCTGCGCCGCCACCTGCTGCACCCCCGACTACCGGTTGCGCCTGTGTCGTCACGCCCGAAAGCGGCCGCCCCAACACCTGCAACAGCGATTGAAGGGTCTGCGCGGTGACCGCCTGAACCGTGCCGCTCGCCGATCCAGCGGGCAGGGACGTGGCTGCCTGTCCACCGGTCGAGCCCGCAAGCGTTGAGCGGCTGTTCGCCCCCGATTGCCCGCCCGATCCCGACGCGCGGGACG
>JAHCMG010000036.1 GCA_019192585.1 Devosiaceae bacterium MH13 | reverse complement strand
GTGGCTCGAAGCCCCGCTTGATGTGCGGATTGGGCGCATTCGCGGGCGGCGAAACGATGCCTCCGATGCCAATGCGCGGGTGGCCGAGCGCCAGGAGATGTATGATCTTGGCGAGATGAGCTGGCCCTGCGTCCGCGCTGGGTTGCCCTTGGCGGACGTTGTGGCCTCGGTGCGCCCGGTGGTCGATCGGCTGAACTAAGCTGTGGGCGGTGAGCGCCTGGCTAGAGCACCGCGCGCAAACCGGCGACGACGGCCAACCCTGCCCCAACGGCGATCCAATCTTTGCGCGTGACGGCCATCAGCCCCGCTGCGACGGCGATGCCGGCAACGCCATCCCATCCAGTCTCCAGAGTGATGGGCACAACGGTGGCTAAGATGACCCCTCCAGGCAGGGCTTCGAGGCCACGGCGAACACGGGCCGTTAGAGGCACATGGCCGAGAATGTAGAACCCCATCGTCTTGGCGATGAGGGTCATCACGACCATCGCGCCGATGGCAAAAAGCGCACCGTCGGTCACGTCACCGCCTCCTCACCCTCGCGGTAGAGCAGTGCCGCCGTGACAGCCGCGGCGATACCGCCGACAAGCACAAACCAATAGCCCGGCACGAACGACTTGGTCAGAAGGGCAATGAGCACAGCCGCGATCCAAGGGGCAGCATCCATCCGCCCGCGCCACAAGGGCACAAGCATGGTGATGAAGAAGATCGGCATCACCAGATCAAGGGCGAAGCGCTCAGGGTCGTCCACGGCAGCGGAGGCGAAGTAGCCGGGGATCACCGAGACGATCCACAACAGGTACATGAATATGCAGGCGCCCAGATAGACGCCCCAGTCGCGGCCGCCCTCGCGATAGTATCGGATGCCAATGATCCACGCGGGGTCAGTCATCACGGCCAAAGCGGGATAGGCCTTGTAGGCCGGCAAATTGCCGATCCACGGGCGCATGGCGGCGCCGAGCAGCATCATCCGCAGGTTGACGGTGAACACGACGGCCCCCATGGCGAAGGCTGTCGTCCAGGTGAGCGGGTCGGTCCAAAGCTCAAGCGCCACATACTGCGAGGCGCCGGCCAGTACGAGCGACTGGAAGAGAAACGCGTCGAGAAACGTCAGCCCCTTCACGGCCGCGGCCGCGCCGAAGCCTGCACCGAACACGACGATGCCCGGCGTGACGATGAAGGCGCGGCGGAAGCCGAGCCAGAACCCGCCCATTGTAAAGGGCGGCTGAACGCTGCTTTCAGGCTCCAAGCGGGCCCCTGTTCTGCATCGGCTAGGCGTCGGCCAAAACGACCAGCAGGTCTTTGGCGTCGACGCTGTCACCGGCGCTGACCAGCAGTTCGGCAACAGTGCCGTCGCGGTCGGCGTGGATCACCGTTTCCATCTTCATCGCCTCGACCCCAAGCAGAGGCTCGCCCGCCTTCACGGCATCGCCAACCTGATGCGCCAAGGTCGAGATGACGCCGGGCACGGGCGCCGCGACGTGGGTCGGGTTGTCCGGGTCGGCCTTGCGGCGCGCCGTCGAGCCTGTGGCGCCGTGGCTGCGGTCGGGCACTTTGATGGTGCGCGGCTGGCCATTGAGTTCGAAGAAGACCCGGACCATGCCGGTCTCATCGGCCTCGCTGCGGCCAAGGCAACGCACAACCAGGGTCTTGCCCTTCTCAAGATCGATCGAGATCTCTTCCTCGACAGCGAGCCCGTAGAAGTAGACGGGCGTCGGCAGCACCTCGACAGGGCCGTAGGTGTCGGCGATGCGCGCATAGTCGGTGAAGACCTTGGGATACATGAGGTAGGAGGCAAGCTCCTGGGTCGAGACAGACCGCTCGATCGCGCCTTCGACGCTCGCCTTCTCTGCGTCGAGATCAGCCGGCTCGAGCCGTGCGCCAGGCCGCTCCGTGTAGGGCGTGTCACCCTTGAGGATCTTAGCTTGCACCGTCTCGGGCCACCCGCCCGGCGGCTGACCAAGATCGCCGCGCATCATCGAAACCACGCTCTCAGGGAAGGCGATGTCCTTGTCGGGATCATTGACGTCGTCGATCGAGATGCCCTGGCTGACCATCATCAGCGCCATGTCGCCCACCACCTTTGAGGAGGGCGTCACTTTGACGATGTCGCCGAACAGCTGGTTGACCTCGGCATAGGTGGTCGCAACCTCGTGCCAGCGATTGGCAAGGCCCACGGCCCGCGCCTGCTCTTTGAGGTTGGTGTACTGACCGCCGGGCATCTCATGAAGATAGACCTCAGACGCCGGCGCTTTGAGATCGCTCTCGAAGGCCGCGTATTGTCGGCGCGTGTCCTCCCAGGCGAGCGAGATCGTCCGGATCGCCTCTGGGTCGAGGCCCGTCGCACGCTCGTGGGTTTCAAGTGCCGCAACGATAGAGCCGAGCGCCGGCTGCGAGGTGAGGCCAGACAAGGCGTCCATCGCCGCATCGACGGCGTCAACACCCGCATCGACCGCGGCGAGAACCGTCGCGCCGGAAATGCCCGACGTGTCGTGCGTGTGCAGGTGCAGCGGCAGGTCCGTTGCCTCACGCAGGGCGCCGACAAGCTCGGTCGCTGCGGCCGGCTTCAGCAGGCCCGCCATGTCCTTGATACCGATGATGTGGGCGCCCGCGTCCTCGAGCTGGCGCGCGAGATCGACATAGTAGGCGAGGTTGTACTTGGGCCGCGCGGCATCGTGGATGTCGCCGGTGTAGCACAGTGTCCCCTCGCACAGTTTGCCCGCATCGCGCACCGCCTGCATGGAGATCTTCATGTTCTCCACCCAGTTGAGGCAGTCGAACACGCGGAACAGATCCATGCCGCCTTCTGCGGCTTCGAAGACGAACTGGCGCACCACATTGTCGGGATAGTTGGTGTAGCCAACCCCGTTGGAGCCCCGCAGGAGCATCTGGGTGAGGATGTTCGGCGCGCCCTCGCGAATGTCGGCAAGGCGTTTCCACGGGTCCTCGGTGAGGAAGCGCATGGCGACATCGAAGGTCGCCCCGCCCCAGCACTCGAGCGACAGGAGCTGCGGCAGGGCCCGCGCATAAGCTGGCGCGAGCGCGACCAGATCAAACGAACGCATGCGCGTCGCGAGCAAGCTTTGGTGCCCATCGCGCATGGTCGTGTCGGTGACGAGGACGCGGCTCTGCTGCTTCATCCAGGCGGCGAAGCCCTCGGGCCCCAACTCCTCAAGACGCTGCCGCGTGCCCGCCGGTGGTTCACCGGTATAGGGCGGCATGTGCGGCGGGCCGGCATCCGCGGGCGGCTTGGGCCTGTCGCGCGCCTCGGGATGGCCATTGACCGTGACGTCGGCAATGTAAGTGAGGAGCTTGGTCGCCCGATCCTGGCGCTTGACGCTTTCAAAAAGGGCCGGCGTTTCATCGACAAAGCGCGTCGTGTAGCTGCCATCGATGAAGCTCTCATGGCCGATCACGTTCTCAAGGAACACAAGGTTGGTCGCAACGCCCCGAATGCGGAATTCGCGCAAAGCGCGATCCATGCGCTGGCGGGTCTCCTCGGGGTTCGGCGCCCAGGCGGTGACCTTCTCGAGGAGCGGATCGTAGAAGCGCGTGATCACGGCGCCTGAATAGGCGGTGCCGCCGTCGAGCCGGATGCCGAAGCCGGTCGCGCCGCGATAGGCGGTGATGCGGCCGTAATCGGGAATGAAGTTCTGGTCGGGGTCCTCGGTGGTGATGCGGCACTGCATGGCGTGGCCATAGAGCGTGATGCCCGACTGTTCGGGCACGCCGCAGCTGGCTTCATCGCCGATCCGCGCGCCCTCGGCGATGTGGATCTGCGCTTTGACGATATCGATGCCCGTCACCTCTTCGGTGACGGTGTGCTCCACCTGGACGCGGGGGTTCACCTCGATGAAGTAGAAAGCGCCGGTGTCGGAATCCATGAGGAACTCGACGGTGCCCGCACCGCGGTAGCCGACCGCGCGGCCGATCGCCGTGGCGTAGCCGCTCAGCTCATCGCGCTGGGCTTGATCGAGATAGGGCGCCGGTGCGCGCTCGATGATCTTTTGGTGCCGGCGCTGCACGGTGCAATCGCGCTCAAACAGGTGGACGAGGTTGCCATGGCTGTCACCGAGGATCTGCACCTCAACGTGGCGGGCGCGCTCAACGAGTTTTTCGAGATAGACCTCATCTTTGCCGAAGGCCGAGCGGGCCTCCTTCTTGGCGATCGGCACCTCGCGGGCGAGGTCTTCGGGGCTGCGAATGACGCGCATGCCGCGCCCGCCGCCGCCCCAGGAGGCTTTGAGCATGACCGGGTAGCCGATGCCCTCGGCGAGCTTGGCCACCGCGTCCATATCGTCGGGCAGCGGATCGGTGGCCGGCATGACCGGGACGCCCGCCTCAATCGCCAGGTTCCGGGCGGACACCTTGTTGCCCAAGCGCCGCATGGTGTCACTGGTCGGCCCCACGAAGATGATGCCCGCCTGGTTGCAGGCGTCCACAAATTCCGGGCTTTCCGACAGAAAACCGTAGCCGGGGTGGATGGCACCCACCTGGTGTTCTTTGGCGGTGCGGATGATCTCGTCAATCGACAGATAGGCGTCGATCGGGCCCAGCGGGTCGGGCAGATGCGGGCCGCGGCCAATCAGATAGGCTTCGTCCGCCTTAAAGCGGTGGAGCGCCAGCTTGTCTTCCTCGGCGTAGACGGCGACGGTTTCGAGGCCAAGCTCGTTGGCGGCGCGAAAGATGCGGATCGCGATCTCGGACCGGTTGGCGGCCATCAAGCGTTTGATCGGGCCGGTGGAAGAGGTGGTCATGTAGCGGCGTCCGTTTCTTGGTCTTCAAAGTCTGGCTGGCGACCCGTTGCCTAGCACGCTGCCAGCACAATTGGCACGAGCACCATTCGCCTAAATCGTGGGCAAACCCAAGCGCGTCCGTGCCTCAGCCGGGCTAGCTGCGCGGCGGCCCATCGCGCGCGCCAACGACGCGATGGCCGCCACGCGGTCCGCATTGTTTGCGGCCATGGTCCCATCGGCATGCCAAAGGCTGTTCTCGAAACCGACGCGCACATCGCCACCCAACAAGAGCGCGGCGCCCAGGCAGTCGGTTTCCGCCTGACCGAATGCACAAACGGACCAAGGCACATCGCTTAAAAGCGGGTTCGATTGGTGGGCTGACACGAAACCCACCAAGTCCTGCGGATCACTTTGCTCGCCCTCACTGTAGCGGCCCAGAACGAATAGAAGTGCCTTTGGCGGTGGAGCCACGCCGGCGGAGATGTGCAAGGCCAGCTGATCAAGCTGGCCGGGCGCGTAGAGGATCCATTGGATGGCGATCCCCTTAACCTCTGCCCAGGCGAGGAAGTCGCGGTTTCTGGCGAGTTCGTCGGAGCCGGCTACCGAAAACAACTCCTGGTAGGCGATAGACACCGCTCGGGGTCGTAGTTCGCGGACCAGGGCGCGCTGCTCACCCGGTGTGTAGCGGCCCACCGCTTCGGTCGTGACTTGTACCAGAAGGTCTGGGGCTTGCTCACCCACCGCATCGACGAGCCGCCTGTAACGATCAGCGTCGAGAACGTGAGTGCCTGCCTCATCGCGCACATGCACATGGGCGACCTGGGCGCCAGCGTGATGCGCCGCAACGGTCGCCTCAACGATCTGGGCGTGTGTGACGGGCAAAGCAGGGTGATCGGCGCGGGTGCGCCGGGCCCCGTTCGGCGCCACCATCAAAACATAGGGCTGATCGCTCACGCCGCGCGAAGGGCGCCTTCCAAGGCGCTGCTCATGGCCATCGCGATCGGCGCGTCGTCGATGAGGAACGGCCCAGCGAAAGCAGCGGGACGATCCGCTTTTGTGTGGCGCGAGAAGACGTAGCGGTCGTGCATCGAAAACCGTTCTGCGAGGGGCCGTCAGAACGCTCGTACAGCGCCAGATTTGGCAGGACAAGCGCAGCGCGCCTGTCACTGACGTCCGTCAAACGGATTAGACAGTGTAGACGGAGTGTTAGGAACTGGGACCTTACCACCGCGTCAGTGTCATATTTGAACACCCGGGGAATAATACTGTGTCACATTTGAAACTGCGCACGCGCCTTTTGCTTCTGGTCGCACTCGCCTTGCTCGGCATCGCAACCATCGCCGGCATCAGTTGGAGGACGACCGCGCACTTGAGCAGTCAAGCCGGTGCGCTCGACAGCGCCCACAGTGCCGCCGCCGACATGCTGCGGCTGAGCAACGCGGTGGGCGCCAGCGCCACCAGCCTGGAACGCTTTATCGCCGCGCCGGATGCCAGCCTCGCGGCGCTGCCGCGTGAGCAGATCGACACCGCCCGGGGTCATCTTGAGAGCTTCTTAAGCCACGCGCAGGGCGCCGACGCGACGCAGGCCGATGCCATCCAGGGGGGGCTTGCCGCGCTTAATGGCGCGGTGACACGGATTGTCAGCCAGCAGGAGCAAGTGGGCTTCGACGAAGAAAGCGGCCTGCAAGGCGCTCTGCGTGGCTCGGTCCACGAGATCGAAAGCTTGATTGCTGCAACGGGTGAAAACGGTGTTCCCGACACGGTGTTGGACCCGCTGCGCGTGAAAATGCTGATGATGCGCCGTCATGAGAAGGACTTCATCATGCGGCGCGATGACAAATATGTCGGCCGGCTCGACGCCCGCGTTGAAGAGTTCCAAGCCATTCTCGCGCGGACCAGCCTGTCGCCGGACATCAAACAACAGATGGTGACGTACCTGCTCGCCTATCAGTCGAGCTTCCACGCTTGGGTCGAAGGCAGCACCGTGCTGAGCGCGGAGGCCGACGCCTTCCGCGAAACCGTGCAGGCGCTGCAAGAGCCGATCGTAAGCCTGACGACGCAAGCCGAAGACCGCGCAGCCAGCGCGCAGATGGGCATGGCTGGAACCCAGCAGAGTGCCTCGTTCTTCATGCTGTCCGTGTTCGCCCTGGTGGCGGTGTTCCTTCTTGGCCTGTCACTCGTGGTGGTGCGCTCCATCGCGCAAGACCTGTCGCGCGTTGCCGGCGGGATGCAGGCGGTGGCAGCTGGGCGATTCGATGCGCCGATGCCGACGATCGCGACCGGCGATGAGCTTCAGGTTCTGTCTGAGGCGGCCAGTGACTATCGCGCACAGGCCGTTGAGCGCGCGACGCGCAGCGACGCTGAACGGGCCGCGGCCGCTGAGGCTGACGCCCGCAAGAGTGCCATCGAGGCTGCCATCGCGCAGTTCCGTGAGCACATCACTCGCATTTCAGTCGAACTGAACGACCGGACATCGACCATCCGCTCGTCGGCCAACGCGCTGACCTCCACAGCTTCGGAAGCCAATGCGGGTGCCAGCTCGGCCAGCGCGTCGGCTGGTACCGCACTGAGCAGCATCCAGGCCGTGGCCGCTGCGACCGAGCAAATGGCGAACTCGATCACCGAGATTGCCAGCCAGGCGCAGCGGACCAACGAGGTTGTTGGACGCGCGAACGCGGTGGCGAGCGAAACCAATGTCGAGATCGAGCAGCTTGCCGATGCAGCTGAGCGGATCGGCACGGTGGTGAACTTGATTTCGGAGATCGCGGACCAGACCAACCTTCTGGCGCTCAACGCGACGATCGAAGCCGCGCGTGCCGGCGAGGCGGGAAAAGGGTTCGCGGTCGTGGCAACCGAGGTCAAGAGCCTTGCAACGCAGACGGCGAAAGCGACCGAAGAGATCTCGTCGCAGGTCGCGGCCATTCAGGGCTCGACCGGCAAAGCCGTGTCGGCGATGCGCACCATTCAAGACACGATTGGGGAAATCGAAACCTTGGCGTCGAGCATCTCGACATCGGTGGACCAGCAAACCTCGGCCACCCAGGAGATCAGCCATTCCGTATCGGCGGCGGCAGAAGGCTCACAGCGTGTGTCGGAGGGTTTCGCCCATGTGTCGGAATCGATCGGCTCGACCGACCAGGAATCGTCCGCCGTCGGCAGTGCGGCAGAGGGGCTGGTGAGCCTGGCTTCGACGCTGAGCGAGACCGTCGAAGGCTTCCTCGACGCCGTGCACCGGGAAAGCGGCGACCAGCCGTCTGCCAAGGCAGCTTAGAGCCTTCAGGCGGTCCTTTGGGGCCGCCTTCTGGGCCCGTTCATCTGCAACGATGCGGTGGGTCCGGCGCTTACCTAGCCTCGGATCACCATGACGCTCTGGTTCGCGTGGCGGACCACGCGCGCGGCGTTGGGGCCAAGAAGATAATCGCTCAGCTCCGGGCGGTGCGATCCCATGACGATGGCATCCACGTTGAGCCTTTCGGCCGCTTCGATGATTTGCTCATAGACGCGGCCATGCAGCACGTGCGGATGCGCCTCGACCGAGGTGGGCACCTTCTCACTGACCCAACCGGCAAGCTCTTCGCCCACCTTGTGGAGCGCTTTTTCTTCGAAGCCAGCCTCGAAGAAGCTGCTGACAACCGACATGCCGAAGTCCGGGACGACGGTTGCGACGTGGAGGACACCACCGTCTTCGAGTTGGCACAGTTGGAGGGCCGCCGGTAGCGCCTTCAACCAGCTGTGCTCGGTCGACAGATCGATGGGCAGAAGGATGGTCTTGAACATGTGGCCCCTCCTTTCCTCAGAAGGCCGGTTTGGTCTGGCGCCGCCGCTGCAACATGATGACCACGCCAAGCAGCGCCAGCGCCGGAATGTAGAAGATCTGCTCGGGCAGACGCTCCTGCTCCACCTGCACGTCGGCGAGACGCACGGGATCGGCTGCATAGAAGTCGAAGTCGATCAGCGCTTCAGAGGCATCTGAGCCGAACATGGGCTCGTCGAGCCGCATCACGTCGGCCTCGGGCAGCAGGAGAAGACCGGTGTTGGAAAGCCTTTCGGCCTGCGTCGCACCCTCGGCGTAGACGACAAGCGTTGTCTGGGCCGTCTCGCCGGTGTTGAAGTCCGGCCCCTCGATCAAAAGCCTGAACTGCTCGCCTTCGGTTGCATCGGTCAGCACCTGTTCGAACTCCACGGGCGCGATGGAGCGGAACGGGTCCTGCACCATGTTCAGCCAGACGTTCGGCACAAACAGGGTGAAAGCCACCAAAAGCAGCGCCGCGCTTTCATAGATACGCGAGCGCGCGAGGAAGTAACCTTGCGTTGCCGCGGCGAACAACAGCATCGCAAATGTCGCGACAATGAAGACGGTCACCGCCTGGAAGATACCAGCCCATGTGCCCAGATCGACCCCGTACAGAATAAGGGTCGGGTTGAAGATGAACAGGAACGGCAGAGCCACGGTTCGCAGGCTGTAGAAGAAGGCCGTGAACCCGGTCTTGATCGGATCGCCGCCAGAAACGGCGGCGGCGGCAAAGCTCGCTAAGCCCACCGGTGGCGTCACATCGGCCATTATCCCGAAATAGAAGACGAACAAGTGGGCGGCGATCAGGGGCACGATCAGCCCTTCCTGGGCGCCGAGCGAGACCACGACCGAAGCCATGAGCGACGAGACAACGATGTAGTTGGCCGTCGTTGGCAGGCCCATGCCGAGAATGAGCGAGAACAAGCCGATCAAGACCAGCATCAGGAACAGAACGCCGCCGGAAAGCTGTTCGACGAGGCCGGCAAGCTCGGTGCCGATGGGCGTCCGCGTGACGGTGGCGACAATGATGCCAGCGGCAGCCGTCGCCACACCGATGCCGATCATGTTGCGCGCGCCGGCGATCAGCCCCTCGCGCAGATCCACAAGCCCTTCCTTGAACTCGCCGGCAATCGCCGCCCCTTGATTGCGGAAGAAAGCTTTGAGCGGTCTTTGGGTCGCGATGATCAAGATCATCAGCGCTGTCGCGAAGAAGGCCGAGCGGGCCGGGCTCTGGCGCTCAACCATCAGGAACCAGACAAGCACCACGATCGGAAGCACATAGTGCAAACCGGTCGAATAGATGTCTTTCACCTCCGGCAGCTTGATCTCTTCAGCGTTGGGATCGTCCACCTCTAGGTCGGGTTTGCGCGCAGCAATGGACACCAGCCACAGGTAAACGAGCGCCAGCACGATCATCATGATCGGGCCAGTCAAGCCCGGTGCGACGCCGCGCAGGAAGCCAACGGCATAAATGAGGGCGGTGAAAGCCGCACCCGCGACCGCAAAGCCGATCAGGAATTTGACGATCATGCCCAGAAAGCTCTTGGCCTCACCAAGCGCCGGCATGTCCTTTTTGAGGGCCTCCAAGTGCACAATGTAGACAAGCGCGATGTAGGAGATCACCGCCGGGATGAAGGCGTGCTTGATGACCTCGACATAAGAAATGCCGATAAACTCAACCATCAGGAAGGCTGCGGCACCCATCACCGGAGGCATGATCTGCCCGTTCACCGAGGACGCGACCTCGACCGAGCCGGCCTGTTCGTTGGTGAAGCCCACCCGCTTCATCAGCGGGATCGTGAAGGTACCCGTCGTCACCACGTTGGCGATGGACGAGCCGGAAATCAAGCCTGTCATGGCCGAGCCGACGACGGCCGCCTTGGCAGGGCCACCGCGAAGGTGGCCAAGGCCGGCGAACGCGAGCTTGATGAAATAGTTGCCGGCGCCGGCCTTATCCAAGAGCGACCCGAACAGCACGAACAGAAACACGAAGGCGGTGGAGACACCCAGTGGAATGCCGAACACGCCGCCCGTGTCGAGCCATTGGGCGTTGATGAGCGCAGTGAAGCTCAACCCCTCATGCTCAATCAGGTCAGGGATAAGCCAGCCCGTGCCCATATAGGCGTACAAGAGGAACAGCGAGCCGACGACGGTCAGCGCTGGGCCAAGCGCGCGGCGGCTGGCTTCGAGAAGCACCAGGATTCCGATCGCGCCAATGATCACCTGGGTCTGGGTGGGCAGACCAGAGCGCGCGGTCAGCGCGAGCGTGTCTGAAAACCAGAATACGTAGAACGTACAGAAGCCGCCAATCGCCGCGAGGATCCAGTCGGTGATCGGGATGCGATCGCGCGGTGAATTCTTCAAAGCCGGGTAGGCCAGAAACGCGAGCACGATGGCGAAGAACAGATGCAAGGGCCGCGTCTGCGACGAGTTCATGACCGGCAGATATTCTGCGAACCAAAGCTGCGGCTGGGCGATCCAGAGCTGGAACAGTGACCACAGCAGGGCAAGCCCGGCGATGAGCAAAGCGATGGTGCGGTTTTTGGGTGCCCGCGCCCCGCTATCGGTGCTCGCTACGAGATCCTGAAGTTCCTCGTCGCTGAACTGGCGCCCCTCGCGCCCGTCTTGATCGGCCATGAAGTCAGCCTCCCCCGTCTGCCAGGCTGTCGTGATGGCACGCGGGCAGCGTCATGCCGCCCGCGTCCTATTTGTCTTGCGGCTGCCGCGCTTACTCGATCAGGCCCGCTTCGCGGAAGTAGCGCTCGG
>JAHCMG010000035.1 GCA_019192585.1 Devosiaceae bacterium MH13 | reverse complement strand
GCGTTGGTTCGGGTTCCAGCCTCGACCCCGAAGAACGGGTCAGTGCGGCCGACCGGGCTGCCTCCTTCAGAGCCGCGGCCGTCTGCGCGGTGCTTTGGCTCCTACCCGTCGCCGCGCTGGTGGTGGTCGCGGGGCTTGGATCGATCTGGACCCAACAGGCGCTGTTCTTCTCCTGGACGGCCATCATCACCTTTGGCGGCGCATACGCCGTCCTTGCCTACATCACTCAGGTGGTGGTGCAGGACTTTGCCTGGCTTTCGACCGCCGACATGGTCACAGGGCTTGGGCTTGCGGAATCAACGCCGGGGCCCCTGATCCTGGTGCTGGTGTTTGTGGGCTATGTTGCCGCCGCGCAGGCAGGCATTGGGCTAGACCCCGTGCTGACGGGGCTTTTGGGCGGCTCGCTGACCCTTTGGGTAACGTTCATGCCCTGCTTCGTCTGGATTTTCCTCGGTGCACCATTTGTCGAACGAACCCGCGAGATCATCTGGCTCAAAAACGCGTTGCGCGGTGTCACGGCCGCCGTTGTGGGCGTGATCGCCTCGCTCGCGGTCTGGTTCGCGATCCAGGTGCTGTTCAATGAGGTGGCCACGGTGACCCTTGGCCCCGCGTCGCTGCCGGCGCCGAACCTTGCGAGCGTCGATCTTCCCGCGCTGGGGATCGCCATCGCCGCCGTAGGCATGCTGTTCGGCACCAAGCTTGGGCTGTTCCCGACGCTGGGCCTGTGCGCCGTGTTGGGCATCGCCGCGCGGCTGATTCTCTAGGCTAGCTTTGAACGAGCGCTTCGAGCGCCGTCTCCATACGGGCCGTGAAGGCTGGCGTGCCATAGCGCGCTGAGAAGGTTCGCAGCCCCTCGGCCATGCCTCGCATCCGCTGGGATTGGCCGACGCCTTCCATCACCTGGAAGAGGACCGGGTAGAAGAACGGCCCGCGGCACAACAAGAAGAACTGCACGGCTGCGATGCGCGGCTGGTCTACGGACAAGTCGCCTGCGGCCTCACCGCGCTTGATGACACTGATCATCTGCTCAGACATGACGCGCGGCCCGGTCTCAAAGAAGGTTCGGCCGATATCGGGGAAGCGAGTGCTCTCGGCGGCACAGATGCGGAAGATGCCCATCGCCTGCGGTGTGTGGGTGAAGCCGCTGAGTGATTTGGCCGCCTCGATGAGGGCGCGTTCGGTTGTCTACACGCTCTCCGTTACGCTCAGGGCGCGGGCCTGCTTGTCGCACAGGCGCTGAACAACGGCGCGAAACAGACCGTGCTTGCCGCCAAACTGCCTATCGAGGCTGTCGCGCGGGGTGCCGCTCTGCCGGGCGATGTCATCGAGGCTCGCGCCCGAATAGCCGTGGGTGAGAAAGATTTGCTCGGCCACCTCGACGGGGTCGGGCGGCTGGACTTTGGCCGTGCTGGCACTGGGCATGGGGCGAGAGCTCAGGGGGTTGCAGAAACGGAGGGCACGCTTTTGCGTTCTGCAAGACTTAGGCCAGCGCGCTTAGGCGAACAGGCTCGAAATGGATTTTTCCAAGGCCGTGCGCATGATCGCTTCGCCCAGAAGGCCCGCAACGCTGACAACACGGATGTTGTGGGCGGTGTTGATGGCCTCTGTGGTGCCGATCGTATCGGTGATCACTAGCTCTTTGAGGTTGGAGCCGGCAATGCGCGTGACCGCGCCGCCCGACAGGACACCGTGGGTGATGTAGGCTGTCACCTCACGCGCACCGCGGTTGAGCAGCGCGTTGGCAGCATTCACGAGCGTGCCGCCCGAATCGACGATATCGTCGACCAAAAGGCAGGACATGCCGTCAACGTCACCGATGACGTTCATGACTTCCGCTTCGCCCGGGCGGTCGCGGCGCTTGTCGACGATGGCCAGCGGGGCATCAACGCGCTTGGCAATCGCCCGCGCGCGGACGACGCCGCCCACATCTGGGGAGACAACAGCCAACGGGCCGTTGCCCATATAGTTCTCCTGGATATCCCGTGAGATGACGGGCTCGGCGAACAGGTTATCGGTTGGGATGTCGAAGAAGCCCTGGATCTGGCCGGCATGTAGATCGATGGTCAACACCCGGTCGGCGCCCGCTTCGGTGATCAAGTTAGCCACCAGCTTGGCGGAAATCGGCGTGCGGCCGGCGGTTCGCCGGTCCTGACGGGCGTAGCCGAAATAGGGCAGGACCGCTGTGATGCGTTTCGCTGACGAGCGGCGCAGCGCGTCGATCAGGATCAGCAATTCCATTAGATTGTCGTTGGCAGGGAAGCTTGTCGACTGGAGGATGAAAACATCCTCGCCACGGACATTTTCTTGGATCTCGACGAAGATTTCGAGGTCGGCAAACCGGCGGACATCCGCCTTACACAGGGGCACGTCGAGATAGCCCCCAATAGCGTTTGCCAAGGGCAAGTTTGAGTTGCCAGCAACAAGCTTCATGAAATTGTCATCCTGGGAGGGCCGTTGGGCGTGGCTTTAGCGAACGCACTGCGCAGAGTCCATGCCGCTTTGGGGCCGATGGGGCCGGCATCCTCAGGTTTGCTGGGTCTATCCCCGTTAAGCGGGGTTTTGCCGGAACCAGGCCAGCAATTGTCCGCCCACTTCGGTGGCAACCTCGCCGATCACCTGCTGGCTGACAAAGTCCCACCCATTGGGGCCCGTTTGTGGCAGAGCGCGGTTGCCCACCACCCGATGCCGCAGTGTGCCTCGCGCGTCGAACACGTCGAACGTGTACAAAAGCGAGGTCTGGCTCTGGGCGGGAATGGCGCTGACCTGCGAGCGGACGACATATTGGGCGCGCTCGTCGCCAAAGAAGGCAAGCTCCATGCCGCCATCGAACATGGCGTCATCAATCGCGTCGAACAGCTGGGTTGCTTGCGGCTCGGGCGCGGTGGAGATCGGCGCCAGCGATGCGCGCGGAAATTGCGGGCGGGCCGGCTGCAAGAGGGCCTGCTCTTGGGGCGGATTGAGCCCGTCTTCGATGGCCTGCTGTAAGGATTGATCGCCTGCACCGACGGGGCTGGCGGTCGAGGTCCCGAAACGCTGACCCTCAAACGGGTCGCTGCCGGGCACAACGCGCGGGTCAATCTGCGAGAAATCTTGGAGCGTCAGATCGGGCGGCTGCGAGACCTGGCCTGGCGTCGAGAGGTCTGCCACGCGCGGGTCCAGCGATGGTTGGCCCGGCTCGGCCAAGACGGTTTGCTGCTGGGCGGCTGGCGCGGTTGCAACCGGTGCGGTCTGCCCAGGTGCGGCGAGGGTTTGCGAACTCACAGCGGCAGGCTGCGCAACAGTCGTGACCGGCGCGGTGCTTACCGTTGCGGTTGCGGGCTGCTGGGTGGTGCCAGCCACCGTGCCGATCGCGCCCGGCCCCTCCGGTGAGGCACAGGCGGCAAGCGCAAGGGCAGCGGCTAAAGGCAGAAGTGAACGCATCAACACCAACTCGTCGGCACAGGTCTGCGCGTGCTAGCACGGCAAGCCACATCAAGCCGTTAACGGCCTGTTTTCCTTACGCCCTCCGCCTGCCTTTGCCCGCGCGCTATGTCAACATAATGGCGCTTGCCAGGCGGCCATGGTCGGGCTCGCCGCGATGGGTCGTCCGGCGGTAGCTGAAAAACAAGTCAGGCTCGCTGTAGGTGCAGCGGCCAACCATCTGCGCCGTGATGCCCGCCGCCCGCAGCCGGTCGACCGTGTAGCCTTGCAGATCGAACATGGCGTGGCCGCTCCGCTTTGAGGGGCTGAAATAGCGCGCATTGCTCGGCGCGGCGGAAGTGAACCGGTCGATGAACTCCGGCCCAACCTCATACGCGGCCTTGCTGATCGATGGACCCAGAACGGCGACGATCCGCGACCGGTTCGCGCCTTCGGCCTCCATGGCCTCGATTGTGGCTTCGAGCACGCCGTAAAGTGCGCCCTTCCAGCCCGCATGCGCGGCGCCCACCACACGGGCGTCGGGGTCGGCGAACAGGATGGGGCCGCAATCAGCCGCTTGTGCGCAGGCGATGAGGCCGGGCGTGCGCGTCACCAGCGCGTCTGCGCGGGGCGCCGCCTGCGGCTGCCACGGCGCTTCGGTCCGCACGCACAGCTCGCTGTGGTGCTGGTAGACCGTGAGAAGGTGCGTGCCGCCCATATGCGCCCGCATGCGTTCGCGGTTCTCGAGCACCTTCTGCGGGTCATCGCGCGAACCCAGCCCGCTGTTGAGGCTGTTATAGATGCCGCCCGAAACCCCGCCGCGCCGGGTGAAGAAGGCGTGCTTGATCCCCGGCAGCTCCCCAAGCAGCGGGTGCGTGATCGGTTCAAGCAAGGTGCCAGCCGTGTCGGGGGGGTGGGACATTCAAAGCTCGCTTTCAAAGCCAGCGAAGGCGAGGGGGGCGGGGGAAATGGCCATCACCTTGAACAGCTGGCCCATCGCCGCGTCGGACGCAAGGCGCTCCACGGCTATGCTGATGGCGTCTCGTTCCGCTTCGGACGCATGCGCGCCGAGCTGGCCGGCGCGCTCGAGCAGGCCAAGCTTCACGAGGAACCCGCCTTGAGTTGCCGTTTGAACGGTCTGGAGACCGGCTTTGCTTGCGAGCTGCCCGAGATAATGAAAATCGACATGCGTTGTCAGGTCCGTGCTTCCCGGTGCGGTGAGCGGCCCGGTTTTTTCGTGCTTGCGCACCGCTTGCAGCGTGTCGCCGGTGCCCGGTTCGAGCGCGCCATAGTCGATCATCAGGGCCGCGCCGCCTTGGCTGTTCAAGTGATCGCATAGCGACGTGAGCACCGCGTCCTGGGCGGGACTGTGCTCAACAACTGAGCCCGGCGGCGCCGGTGCGTTGAGTGCTTTTGGCGGCTGGGGGTGGGGTGTTGGGTCGAGACCGAAGGTGAGCGCGCCATCGGCATCAAGACCGATTTTGCGCTTGTGCCACCCCTTATCCGTGCGCACCCACTGGTCGGCCGGAAGCGCGTCCAAAAATTCATTGGCGACGATCAGGCTTGGGAGGGGCGGCACAGCGTCAAGGCTCGCCGCGTGCGTGACCGGTTTTCCCGAAGCGGATAAGGTCGCGCACTGCTGCTCGCGAAGCGGTGCACTTGTCTCAACCATGATCACCTGTGCCGCCTCGAAGAATGCGGGGACTGAGCGGGCGACGCGGAGAACGTCTTTCATCAGTGTGCCGCGCCCGGGCCCAAGTTCGGTGAGCGCAAAAGGTGCCGGCCTGCCAAGCTGTTCCCAAGCCGCGATGAGCCACGCGCCGATCAGTTCGCCGAACAGCTGGCTGACCTCAGGCGCGGTCGTGAAGTCGCCCGCCGCCCCGATGGGCGCACCGGCGGCGTAATACCCGTGGGTCGGGTGGTTGAGGCACAGATGCATGTAGTGGCTGACGGTGATCGGGCCGGTGGCCTCGATCTCCGCCTTGATCAGCGCCGCGAGCGGGTTTGGCTCAGCCATTGCCGGCGAATGCCTTTGGTCGGCTCAGAACAATGAGGACCAATCCAGCCGCGATCATCGGCAAGGAGAGCAACTGGCCCATGGTCATGAACCCGCCAATGAGCCCAATCTGCGGGTCGAAGGCGCGTACATATTCGGCCAGAAAGCGTGCCAGGCCGTAGCCGCAGGTGAACAGTCCGCCGACTAGTCCTGGCCGTTTCAACGCCCCCATGCGAATGGCGATGGCGCAGACGATGAACAGCACCAAACCTTCGCCGAACGCTTGGTAAAGTTGGCTTGGGTGGCGCGGCTGATCGTCGGCGAGCGGGAACACCATGGCCCAGGGCACATCAGTTGGCCGGCCCCACAATTCTCCGTTGATGAAGTTGGCGAGCCGGCCGAGCAGTAAGCCAATCGGCGCCGCGGCGCCGATGATGTCGAAGAGCGACCGCACGCTGGCCCCACGCGACCGCGCAAACAGCACCATGGCCACCACCACGCCCAGAAGCCCGCCATGGAAGGCCATGCCGCCTTGCCACACAGCGAACACGGACAGCGGGTCGGCCAGAAAGCGCGCTGGCTCGTAGAACAGCACATAGCCCAAGCGTCCGCCCAAAATGACGCCCAAGGTCGCCCAGGTGAGGAAGTCGTCAATCTCGGTGGCGGTGTAGGGCGCGCCGCTTTGCGGCCAGAGCGCGGGCCGCTGCACGAGCGAGCGGACGTACCACCAGCCGCCAACCAGCCCAACAATGTAGGCGAGCGCGTACCAACGGATGGCGAACGGCCCAAGCTGCACGAGGACGGGGTCGATGACCGGGAACGCGATGACGGGAAGCGTGGTGGCGAGCATCGGGCCTTGGGTGCTGCGGCGGGCTTGGTGAGATGCGTCCATATGGTCGCGGATCGGCCGCTTGTCTTGCATGATCAGTCTGGCGGGGCCATATCAAAAACACGATGGCCGAGCGCCGATGCGCGCCGGCCCGCCGACACGGAGCAAGAGACGATGACCCAACCCAACAGCCGTTTGCTTGATGATCTTGGCCGCCTCGTCACCGACGCTGCGGGCTTGGCCGATGGGGTTCGGCGCGAGGTGGAAACTGTCGCGCGCGGACAGATGGAGCGGGCCATGGCCGGAATGGATGTGGCACGTGAAGATGATGTCGATCTGCTGCGTGAGATGATCGCCGCGGTTAAGGCAGACAATGAAGCGCTTGCCGCGCGCGTTGAGGCGCTTGAAGCGAAGCTCGAGGCTGGCGAAAAGGCAGGCTAAACAAGGCTTTAACCCTTGTTTTGAGCGCCCCTTCTAGCCACGCATCCACACGCGCCGCGTGAGTTGTTCACCGTTTCGTTGAACCGAGACGCCGGTTGGCATTGCCGAATCTGTGGTGCCGGCGGCGCACGCAGCTATACTTGCCGTGTCGAGAGATTCGCCGGACGGGGACGGCGTCGGCGCCCACTGGGTGCTGCGAGAGACGCCCCCGCACTGCCAAGGAATGCACCTATGTCGCTTGCCGATTTCGAGGTCGAACGGCTCAATCACCCCGTCGATGTGGTTGAGCAGTTGGCGTCGATGAATGAATGGGCGTTTGAACGTTCCAGCGACCATGAGATCACGATCTCCGTTGAAGGGTCTTGGTCGGCCTACCACGTCTCGTTTTCCTGGATGGAAGACCATGAGGCCCTGCATCTGGCCTGCGGGTTTGACCTCAAGGTCAGCCCGACGAGGCACACCGAGGTGACGAAGCTGATCGCCCTGGTCAATGAGCAGCTGTGGCTCGGTCATTTCGATCTTTGGCGGGAGCAGTCAGCCATCGTGTTCCGCGCCACCCTCCTTTTAAGCGGTGGAGCCGAGGCGTCGCCGCAGCAGTGCGCGCGGATGCTCGAAGCCGCTGCCGAGGTGTGCGAACGCTATTATGAAGCGTTCCAATATGTCGTGTGGGCCGGCAAGAGCGCGCAAGATGCCCTCTCCGACGCTTTGTTTGAGACCGCAGGTGAAGCGTAGGGTCAGGACCCATTACTCTCGTGGATCATGGTAGGCGGTCATTGGTTTCTGTGAAAGGCGCAAAGGCGCTGGAAACCTTGTGGTTTTCAAGCCTTTGCAACGCATCACCGGGGCCAATGAGGCCTATCGCCGCGCGACGCGTGTTTTGCTTTGATCTGCCACGTCAAAGCTTTCGATCGGGGAGGAACCCCGTTCTTCAAGCCTTTCCTTGCATCTCTTTGCCAAACAACGTGCCATGACCGCGATAGTAATGAGTGCTGACCCTAAGGCGGCGCTTGGCTGGCAGCCAGGAGGCTTGCTTTGACAAGCCCACGCATAGCCGTGATCGGCGCTGGCAAGATGGGCTCGGCCCTGGTGGAGGGCTGGCTCGCGCGCGGTGCTGCCGCTGAGAGCCTGGCGCTGATCGATCCCCAGCTGGACCTGTCGGACCAAGGATGGCGGGCGCGCGGTGTTGCGGTTAGCCATGGCCCAGACCTTGTGGGCACGCATCGGCCTGATGTGCTTTTGCTGGCGGTGAAGCCGCAGATCATGGGCGATGTTTTGCCCGGGCTTGCGGCGTTTGATGGCCCGAACCTGACTGTTGTGTCGATTGCGGCTGGCGTTCGTCACGGCACACTGCGGAAGGCTTTCCCGCAAGCGTGCTGCGTGCGGACCATGCCCAACACACCGGCTGCCGTTGGCAAGGGCGTGACGGCATGCTTCAGCCCCAATATTGCCACCTCTACCCGCGCGCAGATCGATGGCCTTCTGGAAGCGGTCGGCGATGTGGTCTGGGTGGATGATGAAGCAGCGATGGACGCTGTCACAGCGCTGTCGGGCTCGGGCCCTGCCTATGTGTTCCACATGGTCGAGGCGCTTACGGCGGCGGGCGTTACTGCGGGCTTGCCCGAAGAGACGGCCTCAGTGCTGGCACGGCGGACGGTCGTTGGCGCCGGGGCGCTGTTCGATGCCAGCGAGGAGAGCGCGGCCACGTTGCGCGAGAATGTGACGTCGCCCGGTGGCACGACGGCTGCGGGCCTTGAAGTCCTGCGGGACAGTGGGGCCTTGGAAGCCCTGGTTACCCGCGCGGTCGCGGCTGCACGGCAGCGATCTGTCGCGCTTGCGGGGCCAACCGACGATTGATCCGTGCGGGCGACCCGGCGTAAACCGGTGAGCAGGCAACGCGGCGCTCACGAAGGGTCTTCCATGCTTTCTTCAGATCAAACAGATGCGGTCATCGATAGCTTTCTGGCGCTTTTGATGACGCGGTCGATGGGCTCGATCGCGATGCGGGAGATCGCCACGGGTGCGGACGTGCCGCTGGCCGATGTGCTGCTAACCTTCTCCTCCAAGCTCGATGTGCTCGAAGCGTTCGCGGCGCGCATTGATGCGCAAGTGCTTGCCGAGGATGATCCCGATATGGCCTCCGAGCCCGCACGGGAGCGCCTGTTTGACGTCCTGATGCGGCGCTACGATGCCTTGCTGCCGCACAAGCTGGCGCTGATCCAGCTCGAGCGCGACATCCGCAGCGACCCCGCGCTTGGTTTGCAGATCGCGCGCATCGCTGGCCGCTCGATGGAGCGCATGGCCGCCAGCGCCGATGTGGATGTCGACGGTCCGCGTGGGGCTTTGGTGATGGCCGGCCTGTTGCGGCTCCACCGCACCGTGTTGCGCGCTTTTCTCGCCGAAGAAGATGGCGGACAGGCCAAGACGATGGCCGCGCTTGATACGGGGCTGCGCCAAGCGGAGCGGCGGATCGGTGATCTCGATCGCGTCATGACCATGATGACAGGGCAGGGTGGTCCGTCCGGCGGTCCTCTGTGCCGGCTGCGGGCGGCGATGGATCGGCGGCGCGGGCGGAACGCCGATGCCAGTGATGAACCAGCCGAGCCAGCGGAGGCGGCTTGATGAGCATGGTCGAGGGCGACGTGTCTGAAACCATTGGGTTCGACGACTTTCTCAAGGTCGATGTGCGCGTTGGGACAGTGGTGAGAGCCGAACCGTTCCCCGAAGCGCGCAAGCCGGCCTTCAAGCTCTGGATCGATTTTGGCGAACCGCTGGGCGTGAAGAAAAGCTCCGCCCAGATCACCGTGCACTACAGTCTTGAGACGCTGGTTGGCCGGCAGGTGATGGCGGTGGTCAATTTCCCACCGCGCCAGATTGGTCCGATGCGCTCTGAGGTTCTGACGCTTGGCGTGCCCGATGAGAATGGTGAGGTCGTACTTCTCAAGCCTGACTTGGATGTGCCAATCGGCGGGCGGCTATA
>JAHCMG010000034.1 GCA_019192585.1 Devosiaceae bacterium MH13 | reverse complement strand
AGAGGCCGACGAGACCTCGCTTGAAGGCCGCATGCGCGCCCAGACCGAGCATGCGATTGCGCAGGCCGATGTCTGCCTGTTCCTGATTGATGCGCGGGCAGGCCTGACCCCGCTCGACGCCGATATGGCCAGCCTCATGCGCCGCCACGGCGACAAAACGGTGCTCGTTGCCAACAAGGTCGAGGGCCGAAAGGGCCTCGATGGCGCCTATGAAGCCTTTGAGCTTGGCCTCGGCGAACCAGTTGCGATCTCGGCGGAGCATGGCGAAGGCATGGGGGAACTGTTCGCGGCGCTCGATGAGAAGCTGCAAGCTGTCTTGCCCTCTGAAGGCTCGGGCGAGGCCGCTCTGCAAGATACAGCGCCGACGGACTGGCTCGACAATGACAGTGAGGACGCGCCGGACATTCTCGAGACGGCGGCACGCAGCCACCCGCTACGGGTCGCCATTGTCGGCCGTCCGAATGCTGGCAAGTCGACCTTGGTGAACCGCCTGCTGGGCGAAGAGCGGCTCCTCACGGGCCCCGAAGCGGGTATCACCCGCGACACCATCTCGGTCGATTGGACCCATAGGGATAGGCCCTTCAAGCTGTTCGACACTGCAGGGATGCGGCGCAAGGCAAAGGTACAGGACAAGCTTGAGAAGCTCTCGGTGGCTGATGCTCTGCGTGCCATCCGATTTGCCGAATGCGTCGTCGTGCTGATGGATGCGTCCCACCCGTTCGAGAAGCAGGACCTGCAGATCGCAGATCTCGTGGCGCGCGAAGGTAGGGCCCTCGTTTTCGGGCTCAACAAATGGGACCAAGTTCGCCACAAGGGCACCGCGCTCAAAGAATGGTCGCTTGAGCTAGAACGGCTGTTGCCGCAGGTGCGTGGCGCGCCGCTTGTGCCGCTGTCGGGCCTGACCGGCAAGGGCACCGACGCCCTGATGGATGCCGTGCTCGACATGGATGCCGTTTGGAACCGTAGGGTTTCAACGTCGGCGCTGAACCGCTGGCTAGGCCAGGTCATCACCCAGCATCCGCCACCCGCTGTCGCCGGCCGGCGCATCAAGCTTCGCTATATGACGCAGGCCAAAGCGCGGCCGCCAACTTTCGCGGTTTTCTGCTCGCGGCCCGATGCGCTGCCCGACAGCTACAACCGCTACCTGATCAATGGATTGCGCGACCGGTTCGAGCTACCGGGCGTGCCGGTGCGGCTCTCCATGCGCAAAGGCAGCAACCCTTACGCGCCGAAGAAGCGTCGTAAAATCCAGTAAAGTCAGGCAGCTAGCTCCTCATCGCGGCCGGGCGCAAACGATCGTCCGGCAGGTCGTACAGCATGCCCGTCTCCGTCCACTCGGGCGCACAAAGCTTCAAAATCGGCTCAACGACAGACGAAGGCTCCGGCACCTCTTGCGGGTTCTCGCCGGGCACCGCGCGCGCGCGCAGCGCGGTCCGCACTGGCCCTGGATTGAAGAGGTTGCAACGGATCGCGGTGTTGCGGGTTTCGGCAGCATAGGTCCGCACCATGCCCTCAAGCGCCGCCTTGCTCGCCGCATAGATCCCGAAAAAGGGTTTGTCCATCTGCGCCAACCCGGAGGTCAGGAAAACGGCCCTCCCGGCTGCCGACTGCCGAAGCAAAGGGTCCATCGACCGCAACAGCCGAAAGTTCGCCGTCACGTTGATGTCCATCGCGTCAGTGAATGCCTTGGGCTTGGCATGTGACAGCGGTGTGACCGGGCCCAAAACGCCGGCGCCGCCGATCAGCACATCAACCCGCCCGAACCGCTGGTACAGCGCCAGGCCGAGCCGGTCGATGCCGTCCCCGTCGGTCAGATCGAGCGGAACCAGCGTGGCGCTACCGCCCTTGGCCTTGATGGCATCGTCAAGCTCCTCAAGGCCGCCGACGGTCCGCGCGACGGCGACAACATGGGTGCCTTGCGCGCCGAGCGCCTGCGCCATGGCGTAGCCGATACCGCGCGATGCGCCGGTGACCACCGCGACGGGCACATCGCTGGAGCCGGCAGCGGGCAGGCCGGCGGCGTCATCATTGTCGGGGGAGGGTGTGTTGGTCATGTGGGAACCTGAAGACTCAAACAGACGCGGCGGCCGGCTAGGTCAGCCGATCTCGACGAGCCGCTGCCGTGCGCCGGCATTTTCGCTGCGATCAGTCAGCGGCGTTGGGTAGTCGCTGGTAAAGCAGGCATCGCAGAACTGCGGCAAGTCGCCGTTTCGCCGCGCTTCGCCCAATGCCCGGTACAGCCCGTCAATGCTGAGAAAGCCGAGGCTGTCCACGTCGATCGACGAGGCAATCTCATCAATCGATTGGCGCGAGGCGATCAACTTGTCGCGCTGGGGCGTATCAACGCCGTAATAGCAGGCGTCCTTGGTCGGCGGGCTTGCCACCCGCATGTGCACCTCGCGCGCGCCCGCGTCGCGCACCATCTGGACGATCTTCTTCGACGTTGTGCCCCGGACGATTGAATCGTCCACCAGCACCACACTCTTGCCTTCGAGCAGCAGCCGATTGGGGTTGAGCTTCAGCTTCACGCCCATATGCCGGATCGCGTCGGTCGGTTCGATAAAGGTCCGGCCGACATAATGGTTGCGGACAATGCCCAGATCGAACGGGATGCCCGACGCCTGCGCGTAGCCGACCGCCGCAGGGGTGCCAGAATCTGGGACCGGGATGACGAGATCCACATCGGCGGGCGCTTCACGCGATAATTCGGCGCCAATGGCTTTGCGCACGGCATAAACATTTCGGCCTTCAACCATGGAGTCGGGCCGTGCGAAATAGACATATTCGAAGATGCAAAAGCGCGACGGTTTGTCGGAGAACGGCCGGTGCGAGCGGATGCCGTCTTCGGTGATCACGAGCATCTCGCCCGGTTCAACATCGCGCACGAAGTCCGCACCGATAATGTCGAGCGCGCAGGTCTCCGATGCGAGCACATGGGCGCCATCAAGCTGCCCAAGCACCAAGGGCCGCACGCCAAGCGGGTCGCGCACGCCGATCAGCTTCTTCTCGGTCAAAGCAATGAGCGAGTAGGCGCCTTCAATCTTGTGCAGCGCGTCGGTCAGCCGCTCAACAATCCCACTCGCGACACTGGTCGCGATCAGATGGATGATGGTTTCGGTGTCCGAAGTCGACTGGAAGATCGAGCCGCGCTCACGCAATTGCTGCTGAAGCTTGCGGGCGTTAGTGAGGTTGCCATTGTGCGCCACCGCAAAGCCGCCACCGGCGAACTCGGCAAACAGCGGCTGAACGTTGCGCAAAAGCGCCCCGCCAGCCGTTGAGTAGCGCACATGGCCAATCGTCCGGCTGCCCTGCAAGCGCTCGATCACATCGGGCTTTGAAAACCTGTCGCCAACGAGCCCAATATGGCGCTCGGAGTAGAACTGGCTGCCATCGAAGGAGACGATGCCGGCAGCCTCTTGGCCGCGATGCTGAAGCGCATGGAGGCCAAGGGCGGTCAGCGCGGGAGCATCGGTGTGGCCGAATACGCCAAACACGCCGCACTCGTCGCGGAAATGATCATCGTCAGCGTTGTAGGCGACCATGCGGCACCCTTGGTTCGGTCAGACCGGTCAGAAAACGCAACAAAACTGTGCCAACGTGGCGGGGCGGAGCAACCCTAACCTTGGGTGCCCGCCGAAGGCGTAATCTCGGGCGTTTGATCATCGCCCTCAACGCCGCGAATGCGGTCGAGAATTTGTCCTTCGGGATCGTCAGGCAAGATGGCCAGCAGCTCGGCCCCAAGCTCGTCAAGGATAGGTTTGGC
>JAHCMG010000033.1 GCA_019192585.1 Devosiaceae bacterium MH13 | reverse complement strand
TACAAAAGCCGCCGGTGCACCGGCTTCAGGCCATCGCGCACATCAGGCAGCGCGCGCTGGGTGATCGTGGACAGCGCGTAGGCGAGATAGCGCTCGCGCAGGGCCGCATCGAGGTCGATCGCCTCGATCCCGTCACCGCCTTCACCGTCGCCCTCGCCGTTTCGAATCGTCAAATCGCTCATGGTTCAGAGGTAGCGAGAGGGCCGCGTGCCGGCAAGCAAATCAGGGGTTTTGGCCCCAAGAGAACGGTTGGGCGTCGCCAGATCAGGGTGTCGCACGCGCAGGTGAACGCAGCACGACGCCCCTGTGCCTTTTCACAGAGTTTGCGCCTGCCGGTCCTTGCGCTGGGCGAGCCCAGGCCCTAGTTTCGATGTTATACTATAACATAGTGGATGTTTCCGATGGCTGATGCTCGCCTTCCCGTTACCGTTCTGTCCGGCTTTCTCGGTGCCGGCAAAACGACGCTCCTCAACCGGGTCCTGAACAATCGCGAGGGCCGCCGCGTCGCGGTCATCGTTAACGACATGTCCGAAGTGAATATCGACGCCGATCTCGTGCGCGCGGATACTGAACTGTCGCGCACCGACGAAACGCTCGTTGAGATGTCCAATGGCTGCATTTGCTGCACGCTGCGCGATGATCTGCTGGCCGAAGTTCGGCGCCTGTCCGCCGAGGGCCGGTTCGATTACCTCTTGATCGAGTCGACCGGCATCTCGGAGCCCCTGCCAGTCGCGGCGACCTTCGACTTCCGCGACGAAGAGGGCGAGAGCCTTTCGGATGTCGCGCGCCTCGATACAATGGTGACCGTTGTCGATGCGGTGAACCTGCTCGCCGACTATTCAAGCCACGATTTCCTGCACGATCGCGGGGAAACGCTAGGCGATGAAGATGATCGGACCTTGGTGCATCTGCTCACCGATCAGATCGAGTTCGCCGATGTTGTTGTGCTCAACAAAACCGCCGATGCCGGGCCAGAGCGCACAGACGCTGCGCGCAAAATCATCCGCAGCCTCAACGCGGACGCCAAGATCATCGAAACCAACCATTCCGACGTGCCCAGCGACGCGATCCTCGATACCGGCTTGTTCGACTTCGAAGAGGCGCATCAGCACCCGATGTGGGCGAAGGAGCTGTACGGCTTCGCCGACCACGTGCCCGAGACCGAGGAGTATGGCGTCGCCTCCTATGTCTACCGCGCGCGGGCACCGTTCGATCCCACGGCGATCCACACGCTGCTCAACAGCGCCATGCCTGGCGTGATCCGGGCAAAGGGCCACTTCTGGATCGCCACACAGCCCGATGTGGTTGCCGAGTTCTCGCTGGCGGGTGCTTTGTCGTCCGTGAAGCCGCTGGGCACTTGGTGGGCTGCCGTGCCGAAAGAGCGCTGGCCCGACCATGAGAGCGCGCGCGCCTATCTGGCGGACCCCTGGGCTGAACCGTGGGGCGATCGCCGCCAGGAGATCGTCTTCATCGGCGCGGGCATCGACTGGCCGCAGCTGCAAGCCAGGCTCGATGCGTGCCTTGTGCCGGCAGGCATTGCAGCGGGGCCCGACAGCGTGCCCGACCTGCCGGACCCGTTCCCCACTTGGCGGCGCGTGGAAGCGGCGGCCTAGCACGCCGCAGTAGCTCCGCAGACAGAGAAAGGCCCGCGCATCGCTCGGATGCGCGGGCCTTTTGCTTGGTTGAAGGCGTTTGCCCCGGGGTTTACGCAGCCCGGATGGCGGACAGGAAGGACGAGATCGAGCCTTTGATGGCGTCGATCTGCTTGCCCATCGTCTCCGACGCGTTCAGCACTTCCTCAGAGGAAGCGTTGTTGCTCTGCGACGCTGAGCGCACGTGGTCCATGCCCGAGCGAACCCCGTCGGTGCCCTGGGCGGCCTGCTGGACGTTGCGCGCGATCTCATCGGTAGCCGAGCCCTGCTCTTGCACCGCCGACGCGATGGACGATGCGATCTCGTCGAGCTGGGTGATTTCGGTGGCGATCTCTTCAATCGAGCTGACCGACTCTTCGGTCGCGCCCTGAATGGCCGAAATCTCTTCACCGATTTGGCTTGTCGCTTTCGCGGTCTGCTCGGCGAGCTGCTTCACCTCTGAGGCCACAACAGCGAAGCCTTTGCCGGCCTCACCAGCACGGGCCGCCTCGATGGTGGCGTTCAGCGCAAGAAGGTTGGTCTGCTCGGCGATATCGCTGATCAGATTGACCACTTGTCCGATCTGCTGCGCCCGTTCGGCCAGAGCCTGCACGGTTTGCTGGGTCGACTGGGCCTTGGTCGCGGCATTGCGCGACATGTCGGCCGAGCGAGAAACCTGCTGAGAGATCTCGGCGATCGACGCCGCCAACTGCTCTGCGGCCCCGGCAACCGTTTGCACGTTCTGGCTCGCCTCTTCAGACGCACGCGTTGCCGTTTCGGCCTGGGCCATGGTCTCATCGGACGAGGTGGCGAGTGTGGTCGCGGACCCTTTCATGCCATCGGCGGCGCTGAGCACCGACGTCAGCACCGCTTCGCTTGATTGCTCAAACTCAGCGATGGCCGCCTCAACGCTCTCCTGGCGCTGGCTGCGAAGCTGCTGCTCCTGGTCCTGCTTGGCGCGCAGCTCATCGGTCTCGATCATATTGTCTTTAAAGACCTGAACCGCTTCGGCCATTTTGCCCAGTTCATCACCCCGGTCACGGGCCGGAACATCGACCGTTGTGTCGCGCTTGGCGAGCACATCCATGGCCGCCGTCAACGAGATGATCGGTCGTGACAAACCGCGGGACAAGAACAGCCCCATGCCGATGGCGATCAGCGTTCCGATGACGCCCACCAGCAGCACGGTGGTGCGTTGCGACTGGAAGCTGCCCGAAAGGATCGGGCCGATCCGGTCTTGCTCGGCGCGTTGTGCGGCTGCCAGGTTCAATGCTTCGTTCATCACCTGCGGGCCGATCACGTCGAGGCTATCGCGGTAGATACCGTTGCGCTCGGTGATGATGTCCGTCACCTGGTTGAAGGTCTCACGGAACATCAAGATGTTTTCTTTGGCGCTTTGAGCCAGAGACCGGCGGGTTGGGTTCTGCAGCGCGTTGAGGAGGCGCTCCTCTTCCGCCAGCGCGGAGTCGATTTCACCCAACGCCCGGGTCCGCGAGTTTTCTTCGTTGGTCAGCAGGTAGTCCGCGCCGTAGAAGCGCGCCAACATCAGATGCTGCTGCACCAGGCCGGCATAGTAAGCGGCCTGCGCATCTTCATCGAGGTAGGCCGATTCCATGATGTCGCTGAGGTTCCGGCGCGCCTCGGTTCCGGCAGGATCGAGAACCTCATGGACAAGGCGATTGCGCTCGTCCTGAAGCTCGCTGGCTCGGTACAGGTCGGCGCGATACGTCTCGATGGCCTGCGATACCGAGCGAAGATCCAACGAGGGGTCAAGCGCGGCTAGGCTATCAACGGAAACGATCGCATCATCGGCGAGCCCATCGACGGAAACGCGCACATCGTCGGCCGCACCGGCGCGGTAGCGCATGACTTCCAACCGGATCGCCGTAACGGCTTTGGACATGGACGCCGCCTCGTTCGACAGCCTCGCGGTCTGGCGATAGTCGGTGAACGAGCCCTGGTTCGAGATCGCATTGAAAAATGCGAAAACTGATAGCCCGATGACGATGGCGGTGACAGCGCCAAAACCGCCCAGCAGCTTGGCTCCGATCGATGCGTTCCGCATGGCGACTTCCCTTTATTGGTGCCTGAAACTTGGTCCGCAAAATCCCCGAGCAGGGTTAATGGAAAGCAAATTTATGAGCGACCGAGGGAAGAATATGACGCTTTCGTAACAGGATAGCAGCGTGTGCTAGCATTAGCTGCAACTAATGGCTGCAGATTTTGAAACGTGCCCGTTCAAATGTGTAAGGGTAAGAGATTCCGCTCACGTAAGCTCAGGCCTATAGAGCCGTTACGGCAAGGCTGAAGCACGACTGCCAGCACGGCTCAAAACCGCTTGCCGCGCATCAGGTGGACGGACCCCGCGTGGCGCCCACACATCACGCTCCAAAAAATGACCGGTTAGCTGAAAGGCCCCGGCAAGATCGTCTCGTGTTAGCCCTTCAAGCGAGCCGCGGAGAAAGGCTGGTAGCGGCAGGAGCCGATCTTTGTAGGGCTCGCCCGCGCCATTTGAGACGGCCCGGCCCGACTTGGGTGAGACATAGACAAGCTGATCGGCCTGACCCGTACTGGCGCAACGTTCGAGATCAAGGCCGAAGCCCAGTTCCTCCAGCAGAAGAAGCTCGAACCGCGCCACCAGCGCACATAAAAGATCACGTGTGTCTGGCTGGGTGCTGGTTTCAACGATCAGAGAAAGCAAGTCATGCAAGCGGGCGTGCGGATCGCGCTCTGGCAAGAGCCGAAGGTGCGCCGCGCACAGCTGGATGGCGTTGAGCGCCAGCGGCCGCGCCATCAGATCAGCCCCGATCAACCGCTCCGCGTCGACGGTGAAGGTGCCCAGATGCTCATCAAGCCTGGCCCGCCACACCATGTGCAGCGTGTTGCCGACTTGCAGAAGCGGCGCCATGCGGCGCGAGCGACCGCCGCGCACAAGGCCCAGATGGCGGCCGCGGTCGCGCGTCATCACCTCGACGATGACATTGGCTTCGCTGTGCTTGCGCGTGGCCAGGACGATGGCGCTCGCCGTCCACTCCATATCGCGTGTGCCTCCGCCCTCAGGCTCCTCAGCTGCGGCCCGCTCGACCCCGCCCTATTTGCTGGGCAGTTCGAGACCCATTTCCGCATAGCGCGCCGGGTCGGTCGTCCAGCCCGAGCGCACTTTGACAAACAAGAACAGATGAACCGGTGCCTCCACGGCGTCGCCGATCGCCTTGCGCGCCTCGGTGGAAATCCATTTGATCGTCTGCCCGCCTTTGCCAAGCACGATCTTACGCTGGCTTTCGCGCTCAACGTAGATGGTCTGCTCAACGCGGTGGCCCTTGGGCGTCGTCTTCCAATCCTCGGTCACCACATGGGAGACATAGGGCAGCTCCTGGTGGAGCCGGGCGTAGAGCTTCTCGCGGGTCAGCTCGGCGGCCAGCATGCGCATCGGCAGATCGGAAATCTGGTCCTCAGGGTACAGCCACGGGCCCGGACGCATGGTTGTTCGCAAGGCGGCAATCAGCGCGCCGCACCCCTCGCCCGTGGTTGCCGACACGGGGAAGGTCTCATCGAAAGCGAGCTTTTCGTTGATTTGAGCGATCAGCGGCAGAAGCGCGCTTTGGTCGATCGTGTCGATCTTGTTGAGCACCAGCCATTTCGGCTTGCGGACCGCGCGCAGCTCCTCAAGCGCCTGATCGACGATTTCGCTGACCCCTTTGGCGGCATCGAGCACGAAGCAAACGCACTCTGCATCCTTGGCACCCGACCAGGCGGAGTTCATCATCGCGCGATCGAGCGCGCGGCGCGGTGTGAAGAGACCTGGCGTGTCGACGAACACCACCTGGGTCTCATCAAACATGCCGATGCCGCGAATGAGCGAGCGGGTAGTTTGAACCTTATGGCTGACGATCGCGACCTTGGCGCCGACGAGCCGATTGAGCAGGGTCGATTTGCCGGCATTGGTCGGGCCCATCAGCGCGACAAAACCGGCACGTGTTACGGCGATAGGTTCGGCGTTTTGAGACATGTCCGCGGGATGTTCGCTCATCTGTCCGCCTCCCACACGCCTTCGCGAACCAGCAAGGCCTGCGCGGCGGCCTGCTGCGCATCGCGCTTCGATTTGCCCTGCATCGACAGCGGCGCAATGCCGGCGACCTCGACTTCGATTTCAAAAACCGGCGCATGGTCGGGGCCCGATCGGCCGATCTCTTGGTAGCTCGGCGCTTGTTTGCCCTTTTGGTGCGCCCACTCCTGAAGCGCTGTTTTGGGGTCGCGCCTGCCGGCGGCGTCCGCCTCCATCAAGGGTTGCCAATTGGCAAGAATGAAGCGCTCGCAGGCCGCGATACCGCCATCGAGATAGAGCGCGGCGATCAGCGCTTCGCACACATCGGCGAGCACCGCTTGGGCCGCGCGTGTGTCGGCACCAAGGCTCAGCCCCTCGCTGCGGACATGCTCGTGAAAACCCAACGTTCGGGCGACGTGGGCGCAGCTTTCGGTGCGGACCAAGTGGTTGAGCCGCCTTGCCAATTCGCCTTCGTCAGCGCCGGGAAAGCGCGCGATCAGCGCGTTTGCGATGACCAGTGCCAGCACACGATCGCCGAGAAACTCGAGCCTTTGGTAGGTCTCGTTCGCGGCGGTGCGGCCGCCAGCAAAGCTGCCATGGGTCAGTGCGCGGCGCAGCGCGTCATGGTCTTTGAAGGTGTGGCCGAGGGCGGCCTCAATGGCATCAAAGTCCATCGAAGAAGCGGTCAAAGCGGGCGTCGCTCGGCCAATGCCAGACCTGCCACGGTGATGCGCCCGGCCGGATGGAGAAGAAGATCAGATCGGCGCGGCCGACAAAGTTCTCCAGCGGCACGAAGCCCACCAGCGCCGTCCGGCTGTCGGAGGAATTGTCGCGGTTGTCGCCCATCATGAAGTAGTGACCCTCGGGCACCACGAACGGTTGAGGCGAGGTGTCGAGCATGGAATTATCAATGAGATCAAGCACTTCGTACGAAACGCCGTTCGGCAATGTCTCGCGGTAGCGCGGCACCCGATCGCCAGTGTCGGGGTGCACGAAGTCGTCGATCTGCTCGCGGTCGATGGCCTCACCATTGAGGAACACGACGCCGTTGCGCAGCTCCACCGTGTCGCCAGGCAGGCCAATGACACGCTTGATGTAATCGGTCGCGCCGTCCGACGGCAGTTTGAAGACCGCTACATCGCCGCGCTGCGGCTCGCCGCCCAAGAAGCGGCCATCAAAGATGTCCGGGCTGAAGGGCAGTGAATGCCGCGAGTAGCCATAGGCAAATTTGTTGGCGAACAGATAGTCGCCGATCAGCAACGTGCCGACCATGGAGCTTGAAGGGATCACAAAGGGCTGGAACAGCAAGGTCCGGATCACCAGCGCGATAAGAAACGCCTGGATAAGGACCACCACAGTATCCCACAGCTCGTTCTTTTTGCGGGGCTGCTCGGTGCTCACATCGTCAGCGGAGCCATCCTGGGCCATTCGATTGCCTTTGCTCGGAGGGTCATCAACTGCGCCTGCGTATCGTGCGGCGCGGTTCGGTTGCGTTGCTGGCAGTTTGCCAGGTGATCAGCTTGAGCCTCATGTCGGCACTTGGCTGAAACAAGTCAACCGCCTGGGCCGCCCTTGAAAGCCCGTGAGGGCCCTTGGCCGGCAAATGCGCCGCAAACGTGGCGATTGGGCAACCAGCGGCGCCAGTTTTCGCCCGCCCGGGCGCCCTTTTGGAGGACCTGTAACCCCCGTTTAGCTCAACGGGCGTGCTTCGAGAATCACAAAGGCCTGGGCGTAGGGAAAATCATCGGTGATGGTCAGATGGATCGCCAGCTCGTGCCCCGGTGGGGTCAGTGTGTCGGCGCGCGCTTTGGCGCCGCCCATGAGCAGCATGGTCGGTGCGCCGCTGCGTTGATTGACAACGCCCATATCGCGCCAGAAGACCCCTGCCCGCAGCCCCGTGCCCAGCGCTTTTGCGCAGGCTTCCTTGGCGGCGAAGCGTTTGGCGTAAGACTCCGCCCGCCGGCGGCGGCGGTCAGAGCGGCTGCGCTCGATCTCGGTGAAGACGCGGTGTGTGAAGCGCTCGCCGAACCGCTCAAGCGTGTCGTCGATGCGGCGGATGTCACACAAGTCCGAGCCGATACCGATGATCATGGCTTCTCACCCATCTCGGCCAGTGCAGCGGCTCGAGCCTGCCTGCCGCGTTCGAGCTGGGCCCGCCGGGCCCGCTGGTAGCCCAGCACCGCCCAATAGGTCAGGCCAAAACAAGCGGCGGCCGCCGTGAGGCCTATGGGAACCGAGCCGATCAGCATCGGCTTCATCGCGGGCCAGATCTGCTCAAAGAAGCCACTGACGCTTTCGACGGAGAGTTCGCCGGGCTTTTCAAGATCAGCCAACGGCGGCTGGGTGCTGCTGAAAACCGGCCGGCCCAGCATCACCCGGCCAACCCGGTAGGTCAGCGCCCAGATCAGCGGGAAGGTCAACGGATTGCCGACAAAGGTGCCCAGCGCGGCGGCGATCAGGTTGCCGCCAAACATCCAGGCCAAGATGAACGCCAAAAGGAAGTGGACACCGAGCAGCGGCGTAAAGGAGACGAATGCCCCGCAGGCAACCCCAACGGCGATGGCGTAGGGCGTGGCATTCACCCGAACGATACGCTTCAGAGCGTAGCGGCTTGAGCGTACGAAGCTTCGCCGCGGCCAGAGCATCAGCCGGGCGCGCTCGTGCCAAGGGGGCGAGTTGCGGCGTTTAAAGAGCATCGGGACGCCTCACCACGCGCTTAGGCAAGGCCGCGCGAGCCGGGCTTTTGCGCCGGGATCGCCGCGAGTTCAGGGGGCAAAGCATCGGCGGAATAGGCTGGCACCTCATACTCCGCAAGCGCGATGAGCGGCACGCCCAGGTCCGCTTTTCCGGCTGAGCGGTCGATCAGGCAGGCGCACCCGATCACGTCCGCGCCGGTGGCGCGAAGGGCCTCAACCGCTTCGCGGACCGACAGACCCGTCGTCACGATATCTTCGATGATGATGACCTTGGCGCCGGGCCGCAGTTTGAAGCCGCGCCGCAAAGCGAATGTGCCCTCTTCGCGCTCGACCCACATGTAGCGAACACCCAGCTGCCGCGCTGTTTCATAGCCTGGGACGATGGCACCCAAAGCTGGGGCCACAACGGCGTCGATCGGTCCTAGGCCGGCCGCCGAGACCCTCTGGGCCAACGCTCTGCACAATTGCTCGGTCTTGGCGGGCGATTGATAGACAAGCGCCTTTTGCAAGAAGACGGGGCTGTGGAGGCCGGATGAGAGAATGAAATGCCCTTCGAGGATGGCGTCTTGCGACCGGAAAATCTCCAAGACCTCATCAACCGTCATCTTTGGCAGCCCACCCTTGCCTGTTCAGCCCAGCGTTGGTGCGAGCCTTAGCGGCTGAACGCGCATGCCACAACAGGGCGAACACGTGCTTGCCTTGGTCCGTTGGTTGCAGCTTTGCCCCTGCCCCACGGGCGGGCCCGATCAAGCGGCCCTGTCGCCGGCAGCGTCGGGCGTGTCGACAGTCGCTTCGCCCGATGCTCGCTCGACGGTGCTGACGACCTTGTTGGACCGCAAGTCGGTGATGATCTGATGCAGGTGGCGGGCATCGCGAACCTGAACCTCGATCATCAGATCGTGGAAATCCTGGCCCCGGCGCGCCATCACCAGATTGTCGATGTTCGCGTCATGCTTGCCGATGATGGTTGAAACCTCAGCAAGGCTGCCCGGCTCGTTGATGGTGGTGGCCTTCAAGCGCGCCTCGAAGCGCCGATCGGCAGCGGGATCGATGTCCCACCGCACATCGAGCCAGCGCTCCGGGGTGTTCTCATAGGCAGCCAGGGCCCGCGCGTGGATGGGGTAGACGGTGACCCCCTCGCCGGGGGTGACAATGCCAACGATGCGGTCGCCCGGAATGGGCGGCTCTTCGGTGTGGAGCCGGACGGTCATGGTTTCATCTAGGCCGCGAACGGGCGGGCCATCGCCCCCCATGCCGCCGCTCGCGGGCGCATCGACCTGGGCCCGCTCCTCGGGAATGCGGAACTGGAAGGATGTGGCCGCTTCGAGCCCGAACCAGCCCTCTTGGCGCACCGGTGCGGGCCCCGCATCCACCGGCTTTGCCTCGGGGTACACGGCCGTCAGAACGGCGCGGGAGGCTAGCTCGCCACGGCCCACGGCGGTGAAGACATCTTCGACGGTCCGGTGCGCCAATTTCGGCAGCACGGCTTCAATCGCCTCGACATCGAAGGGTTTGGATGCCCGCTCAAAAGCGCGTTCCACCACACTGCGGCCGAGCCCGAGATACTGGCTCTGCACCGCAAGCCGGGTGGCACGGCGAATGGCGGCGCGCGCCTTGCCTGTGCGGGCGATTTGCTCCCACGCCGGCGGCGGCACCTGCGCCTTGGAGGTGATGATCTCGACCTGGTTGCCGTTGCGCAGCTCGGTAAGGAGCGGCATCAGCTGCCCGTCGATCTTTGCGCCCACGCAGGTGTCGCCTATTTGCGTATGCACCGCATAGGCAAAATCGATGGGCGTTGCGCCGCGCGGCAGGGCGATGACGCGCCCTTTGGGCGTGAAGCAGAACACCTGATCGCGGAAGAGTTCGAGCTTGGTGTTGTCGAGAAATTCTTCTGCCGTGTCATCGCCATTGAGCGATTCCACCGTCCGCCGTAGCCAGGCATAGGCTAGGCTCTCTTTGCGCAGCTCCTGCATGGCGCGGCCATCTTCGCTGGCGCGGTCCTTGTAGAAACCGTGGGCAGCGATGCCGTACTCGGCGACATCGTGCATCGCTTGCGTGCGGATTTGCAGCTCCACGCGCCGCGAATAGGGGCCAATCACCGTGGTGTGGAGCGACTGGTAGTCGTTCTCCTTGGGCACGGAGATATAGTCTTTGAAGCGCTCGGGCACGCACTGCCAAGTGGTGTGGACGATGCCGAGGGCGCGGTAGCAGGCGGCGGCGTTCGAGACGATGATGCGGAAGCCATAAAGGTCCGAGAGCTGCTCAAACGACAGGCCCTTGCGCAGCATCTTTTGGTAGATCGAATAGGCCCGCTTCTGGCGCCCCGTCACCTCTGAGGCGAGCCCGTACTCGGCGAGCTTGGCTTGGAGCGTTTCGATGATGGTGCCGATGATTGCGTCGCTTTGTTCAAGCTGCTCATCAAGCCGGTCCTGGATCATTTGCCGCCGCTCGGGGTCGAGAATGGCAAAGGCCAGATCCTCGAGCTCATCGCGCATGTCCTGCATGCCGATCCGGCCTGCGAGCGGCGCGTAGATTTCCATCGTTTCCTGGGCGATGCGTTGTCGCTTGTCCTCACGCATGGCGCCCAAGGTGCGCATATTGTGCACCCGGTCGGCGAGCTTGACGAGCAGAACACGCACATCGTCCGAGATCGCCAAGAACAGCTTGCGCAGGTTCTCGCCTTGCTTGGCTTCGGAGGTGATGAAGTCGAGCTTCTTGAGCTTGGTGAGCCCATCGACAAGCTTGCCGATATCCTCGCCGAACAGGCGGTCGATCTCTTCGCGGGTCGCTTCGGTGTCTTCGATCGTGTCGTGCAGCAGAGCGACGGCGATGGTCGCATCATCGAGCCGCAGATCGGTGAGGATCGAGGCCACTTCAAGCGGGTGCGAAAAGTACGGGTCGCCAGACGCGCGCTTTTGCGAGCCATGGGCCCGCATGGCGTAAACATATGCGCGGTTGAGCAGCGCCTCATCCACCGCTGGGTTGTAACGGGAGACCTTCTCTACCAACTCGTACTGACGCATCATGGGCGTGGGCTCGGCGGGCCAAGTGAAGGGATCGTGCGCGCGCCATGGGCTTTGGCGGGCACCAAAACTGTAAGGTGGCGCCGCCGGGCCGAAAATGCAAACGCCGGCCTCAAAGGAGACCGGCGTATCTGTTTGTTTTCGCTACCTGATGCGAAGGAACTACATATCGTCCTTGCGCTCGGGCGGCACGATGCCTTCGAGATCGGCGAGCAGCTCTTCTTCCGTCATGCGCTCGAAGCTCATCGTGTCCTCGGGCGCGCCGGCATCGGCCATCGGCATTGCGCCCATCGCATCGGGTGATGGGATCAGCGGCACCACATCGGGCTCCGGCTCATCCACCTCAACCTGTTTCTGCAGCGAGTGGATCAGCGATTCTTCAAGATCGCCGGGCAGAACGGTCTCTTCAGCAATTTCGCGCAGCGCCACGACCGGGTTCTTATCGCGGTCACGATCGATCGTCAGTTCAGCGCCCGATGAGATCAGCCGTGCGCGGTGCGCAGCGAGCAAAACCAGTTCGAAGCGATTGTCGACCTTGTCGACGCAATCTTCGACAGTCACACGAGCCATACGGCCCTCCTTACGATTTCGGTGTGGGGCAGGCTATACGCACTCGCGAGCATGGAGGCAAGCGTCTGCGGCGCTTTGCCCATTGCAGCACCGACCCTACCTTTGCGATCTTATACCAAATCAGCCAACGAATATTTGCAGCAAATCGAGACAAAGCTGCACATTTTGCCTTTATCGGAGCCTCCTTATGCGTACTTCCCCGCCGTTCGACGCCCGCGAACGGATCGCGTTCTTCATTGATGGCGCGAATTTCTATCAGACAGCGCGCGCGCTTAATGTAGAGATCGATTATCGGCGTGTTTTGAGCGATTTTATTGGCGACGCGTTCTTGGTCCGCGCGCACTACTACACGGCAATGGCAGAAGATCAGGAGTTCTCGTCGCTGCGGCCGCTGATCGATTGGCTCGACTATAATGGCTTCAAAGTCACGAC
>JAHCMG010000319.1 GCA_019192585.1 Devosiaceae bacterium MH13 | reverse complement strand
CAACGCCCCAGCCCAAGACCGCCATGCCGTTGACCATGGTGGTGTGGCTGTCGGTGCCCACAAGCGTGTCGGGATAGGCAATGGTTTCGCCGTCTTTCTCGTCGGTCCAGATGACCTGGGCGAGATATTCGACATTCACCTGGTGGCAGATACCCGTGCCCGGCGGCACAACGCGGAAATTATTGAACGCTTTCTGGCCCCACTTAAGGAACGTGTAGCGCTCGAGGTTGCGCTCATATTCGCGGTCGACATTCATCTGGAACGCGCGCGGGTTGCCGAACTCGTCGATCATCACCGAGTGGTCGATCACAAGATCGACTGGGTTGAGCGGGTTGATCTTCTCGGGGTCGCCGCCAAGGGCAACGATGCCATCGCGCATCGCAGCGAGGTCGACCACGGCGGGCACGCCGGTGAAATCTTGCATCAGAACGCGGGCCGGGCGGTAGGCGATCTCCTGGGTGGAGGCTTTCTCCTGTGCCCAGGTGCTCATGGCTTCGATGTCGGCCTTGTGCACGGTCTTGGCGTCTTCATGACGCAGCAGATTTTCCAGCAGCACCTTGAGCGAATAGGGAAGCTTGGACACCCCTGGCAGGCCGTTCTTTTCGGCTTCCATGAGGTTGTAGACGGTGACCGTCTGGCCACCGGCGGTCAGGGTTTGGCGACATTTGAAGCTATCGAGCGACATCGGCATCCTGTTTGTTTAAAGCGTGACGGGTGGTCGGAAGCGGGTGCCATTCGGGAGCCGGATTCCCCCGGCTTGGCCCCCTGCTTCTCCTGCAATCCCCCGATGGAGCAGGTTGCAGGTTTGATAACCGCTTTTATAAGGCAATCAAAGGGCAACAAAGGTCGCGACACCACCCTTCGGACCTGTACGTATGTGGCCGCGAGAACAGGATAAATTGCTTTGTGGCGTGGTACGCACCTAACGCTAAACGCGCTCGCGGTTATCCGAGGCGAGAGGCCGCTGATTGGCGGGCTGTCGGTCGATCTGTCGGGCGGCGACGCGGTCGCGCTGGTGGGCCCCAACGGGTCGGGCAAGACGTCGCTTCTGCGCGTTCTCGCCGGGCTGGCTGAACCGGCCGCTGGAACGATCAGCTTGCAGGTCGATGGGGTCAGCGCGGACACGCCGCGCGCCGCAATGGTGCATCTGGGTGGCCATTTGGATGGCCTTAAAGGTGCGCTGACGGTCGCCGAAAACTTGGCGTTCTGGGTCCGCTATTTTGGTGCGGGGCCGGGGGCGTTGTCGGCGCCGGACGCGCTTGAAACGTTGGGCATCGGCCACGCGCTGAACCTACCGGCGGCGGTTCTGTCGCAAGGCCAGAAGCGGCGGGTGGCGCTGGCCCGACTATTGGTCGCGCCGCGGCCGGTATGGCTGCTTGATGAGCCAACGGCTGCGCTCGATGTCGCCTCCGCCGCGCGCTTCACAGAACTGGTAGAAGCGCACCGGTCACAGGGCGGCATCGTGGTCGCTGCGACCCACGCGCCGCTGGCGCTGCAGACCCTCAAGACGCTCGATCTTGCGACTTACCCGCCACGTGGACCAGACAGCGAACCGGGGGAGGCGGAAGGTTTAGCGACCGCCTTGTCAGGCGACGAGTATTGGCTCGAAGGGCGGTCCGCGTGAGCGAGCAAGCGGGCCCTTTTCGCGCTTTGGTGGCGCGCGACCTGCGGCTTTCGCTGCGTGTGGGCGGCGGGGCGCTGACGGGCGTCTTGTTCTTCCTCGCCGTAATCACCACGGTGCCTTTTGGCGTCGGGCCGGACCTCAACCTTCTGGCGCGCATCGGCCCGGCGATCATGTGGATCGCGGCACTGCTGGCGACGCTGATCGGCCTTGAGCGGCTGTTCCAGTCCGACCGTGATGATGGCGCGCTGGACCTGTTGCGGCTGACCGATGCGCCCTTGTCGAGCTTCATCATCGCCAAGGTGGTCGCCCACTGGCTTGGCGCGAGCCTGCCGCTGGTGCTGGCGACGCCTGTCTTGTCGCTCTTGCTGGCGCTTGAACCGCTCGCCATCGCGGCGCTGACGGCAACGCTGCTCGTCGGCACGCCGGCTCTGTCGTTTCTCGGCGCTGTCGGGGCGGCGCTCGCTGTGACCTTGCGTCGCGGGGCGCTGTTGATGGCGGTCATCATCCTACCGTTTTCCATTCCCGTGCTTATTTTCGGTGTTGCGGCCACCCGCGCGGCCGTCACCGAGCCGGACCCGTTCTGGCCGCCTTTCGCGCTTTTGGGGGCTGTCAGCCTCATCTACGCGGTGGTCGGCACCGTCGGTGCGGCGGCGGCGATACGGATCAATGACGGGTAAGGCCGGTGCTGTAAGACCCCAATGGCCCAACAGGGCGCGCTTGTGGTAACGCAGCACACGTTAGGGAGTTGATGGACGCCGATGGGCATTCTTGATTACGCCAATCCAACCCGCGTGATGCGCTTTTCGCGCGCCGTCAAACCATGGGTTGGCGGCCTGGGCGCGATTGTTCTGGCGGCCGGCCTCTATGAGGCCTTCGTCACCGCGCCTGCAGACTATCAGCAGGGCGAGACCATCCGCATCATGTATCTGCATGTGCCGATGGCCTGGCTTGCGATGTTTGCCTATGCGCTGATGGCCCTGTCGGCAATCGGCACGCTGGTCTTCAAGCACCCGATGGCCGATGTGTCCGCCAAGGCGATGGCGCCGCTGGGCGCGGTGTTCACCGCGATCTGCCTGATCACCGGGTCACTTTGGGGCAAGCCGATGTGGAACACCTGGTGGGTGTGGGACGCGCGGCTGACAAGCGTCCTAATCTTATTCCTCGTCTATCTGGGCATCATCGCGCTGTGGCAGGCGATTGAAGAGCCCATCAAGGCCGGAAAGATCACCGCGATCATCACATTGATCGGGGCGATCAACCTGCCGATCATCAAGTTCTCGGTGGATTGGTGGTACACGCTGCACCAGCCCGCCTCTGTGTTCCGCGTCGATGGGCCGACCATATACCCTGCCATGCTCTACCCGTTGCTCATCTGCGCGGTGGGCTTTGCGCTCCTGTTCTTCTTCGCGCATCTGGTCGCGATGGAAAATGAGATGAAGCGCCGGCGCGTCCGGGCGATGCAAATGCGCGCCGCGCGGCGGACCACACCCTTGCCAACAACACGCCCGGCGGAGGGCGCCGCCTGATGGTGATCGATCATCATTTTGGCTTCATCGCCGCCGCATGGCTTGCGGGCATTATCGGATTTGTCGGCATCGCGGTGTGGCTTTGGCGCGACCGTAAGGCGCTCGATCGGCAGCTGGCCGAATTGGAAGCTGAAGGCCCATCAGCCGGCGGGCCGACCCCCTCACCATGAGCACGTCAGAACCCTCGGACGTCCCTGAGCAAACGGGTGCGCCCCGGCGCCGGATAAGTCTGTTGGCCTTGTCGCCGTTCTTGGTGGTTTTGGCGCTTGGCGGCGTGTTTGGCTACCAGCTGCTGTTTGGCGGCCAGGCCAATGAGGTTCCCTCGGCCCTCATCGGCCAGCAGGTGCCCCAGGTATCGCTCGAGCCCATCGCGGGCCATGAGACGCCGGGGTTCACGCCGGCAGATTTTAGCGGTCAGGTGACGCTGTTGAACGTGTTCGCCTCGTGGTGCGCGCCGTGCCGCGAAGAGCACCCGATGCTGATGCGTATGGCGCAAGATGACCGCTTTCAGATCATCGGCATCAACCAGAAAGATCAGCCGGCCGATGCGCGGCGGTTTCTCAGCACGCTGGGTAACCCATACGACCGGATCGGCGCGGACAGAAGCGGGCGCGCCTCCATCGATTGGGGCGTCTACGGCGTGCCGGAGACCTTCATTGTCGGCGCCGACGGCGTGATCATCCACAAGCATATTGGCGTGTTCGATCAGCGCGTGGTCACCGAGACCTTCATGCCCATCATCGAGCGGGCGCTGGCCGATGCCGCCGCAGGCTGAGGGCCGGCCCACCGCGCTCTACGCGTCACCGATCCGCGCTGGGCTGGCAGCCCTGTGTCTGTTGGGCGTCGGCATCAGCCTTGCGGGCGTGCCCTTCTATCAGGTGCTGTCGGGCGCCGCGCTGCCGCTTTCCTCGGGCACGCTGATTGCAGCCTTGGCGTTCCTCGTTTTTGGCAGCCTGATCGCTTTTCCCGGCTACCAGTTTGCCAAAGCCATTTTGACTTCGTCCCCGTTGGTGACAACCGATGGCACGGAGGTCCACCGGGTCCGCATGGGCCTAGGGTCAACCTCTATCGCCTGGGCCGATGTGGGTGATCTCGGGCTGCGCGGCATCTGGATCATCTTGGTCGACGCCCGCATCTCGCAAACCAAGTTTGGCCAGTCCATGTTCGGGGCGCGGGGCCTGTGGTTGCCCGCCCTGTTCGTGCATGGCGGCGGCGCGGCGACGGTGCAGTTCATCGCGGCGTATCGCGGCGATTTGATCGACCCGGTTCTGAACCAAGCGACGCGCGGCAAAGCGGGCCGCCCCGCTGCCCCAAGAGAGACGGATCGGTGAGGGCCGCGCTCGGTTTCGCTGCGGCTTTGGCGTGCGCCGCGCCCGCGCTGGCGTCCGACTTCAAGCTATCCCTACCCGTCGATTGCACGCTGGGTGAAACCTGCTTCCTCCAACAGATGGTCGATCTCGACCCCTCTGAGGGCGTCATTGATCCGATCTGCGGTTCGGCTGCCTATGATGGGCACACGGGCACCGACTTTCGGGTGCCGCAGCTGCTCGATACGGGGTCAGCGGGTGGCGTGGTGGCCGCGGCAGACGGCGTGGTTGTGGGCGTGCGCGAAGGCGAACCCGACCGGCTGGTTGAGAGCGCGGCAGACCGTGCTGCGGTGGGTGATCGGGGCTGCGGCAATGGCGTGGTCGTGGACCATGCCGACGGATGGCAGACCCAGTATTGCCACCTCGCGCGCGGCAGCGTGACGGTTCAGGCCGGTCAGCAAGTGCAGGCTGGCGACCCGCTCGGGGCCATCGGCCTGTCGGGCACAACCCAGTTTCCGCATCTTGAGTTTCTCGTGCGTCGCGATGGCCAGATCGTCGACCCGTTCACGGGCCTGCGGGCTGGCGATGCGTGCAGCGCTGACGCGCTTGCCAACACGCTGTGGCGCGATGTTGAGGCCATTGAGGCGGCTGGGCAGACCACGCGGCTCATCGGTGCTGGCTTTTCGTCAGCCCCTGTGGAGCATGACACACTGATGCTGGCCGACCCGGTGGGTCTGTATGCCGGCGCCGAGGCGCTGGTCGGCTGGGCCTGGGCGATCAATGTCGCGCCGGGCGATGTGTTCCGGGTGACGCTTCGTGGCCCGCAAGGGCTGAGCTTTGCGCATGAGGGCGACCCGCTCGAGCGCCGGCAGGCGTCCTACGCCATGTTCGCTGGCCAGCGCGTCGCCGTGGTGCCCGGCACCTATGCTGGCACGGTTGAGCTTGTCCGGAATGGGGCTGTGATCGACGCGCGGGCGATTGCCCAAACCGTCGAGTGATCGGCGGCCAACCGCCGCCTGAACCCTAGGACTTCGGCAGTGTGGCGGTCGCTTCGATCTCCACCAACATCTCTTCTGTCAGAAGGCCGCAGACCACCAAGGTGGCGGCGGGCCGAACGGCGCCGAAGGTCTCGCCGGCGATGCGCATAACGGCCGAAGCGTGGGCGCGGTCGGTCACATAGTAGCGCACGCGCACCGTCTCGGTGATGTCGGACCCGGCCTCGGTGAGCACCTTTGCGATGGTGGCCAGCGTGTTGCGGGTTTGCGCTTCGATGCCCGCCGGCATCGTCATGCTCGCATAGTCGAAGCCCGTTGTGCCGGAAACGTGGACATAGGCGCCATCGATGACGGCGCGCGAATAGCCCGCCTCTTTCTCCATCGGCGAGCCGGAACTGATCAGCTTGCGCGTCATCGGTAGCCGCCCTCGCGCCAGCGGTCGTAAACCGCACGGGCTTCATCGCTCCAGTCTTCGAGCGCGGGCCTGGCGTCCGGTGCGCCTTCGTTGAGAAAAGCAGCGTAGACCGTCTCACGGCCGGGATCGACGGCCAGCATGCCGATGGCGAAGGCGCACTGGCCAGGCAGGCAGCCAGTTTGCAGCAGGAGGTTGCCTTCGATGATCGGCACGGTCCGCGTTGCCAAGTGGCGGGCGAAGACGAACAGCTGGTCTCCCCAACCCGAGGCCAGCGCGGCGTAGACGGGTTCGGCGGCGTACAGATCGAGCGTGCTGAGATCGCTATAGCCACCAACTTCAGCATCAAGCGCGTCCCAACCGCGCGCGGGCTGCGGGGCGTAGCGCAGCGTGCCGAG
>JAHCMG010000318.1 GCA_019192585.1 Devosiaceae bacterium MH13 | reverse complement strand
GTCCAGCCGTTTGAGTGGCTGTGGCTGCAGGAGGTTCAGATCATCGTCCTGATCATGCTCATCGCCTACTCGGCGAGCCGCAAGGCGGTTCTGGCTGTGTCGATGGGCATCGCGATGTATGTGATCGGCGCCTTTGATCTGTGGGATCAGGCGATGCAGACAATCGCGATCATGCTCGTGTCGATCCTGATCTCGGTGGTGATCGGTGTGCCTGTGGGGGTGGTGATTGCCCGGTCCGACCGGACGCGGGCGTTTATCAACCCGGTACTCGATCTGATGCAGACGATCCCGAGTTTCGTCTATCTCATCCCCGCGGTGATGCTGTTCGGTCTCGGCAAGGTTCCTGCCATTATCGCCACCGTTATCTACGCGGTGCCGCCGCTGATCCGCCTAACGGACCTGGGCATTCGTCAGGTCGATAGCGAGACCGTTGAGGCCGGCAAGGCCTTCGGCGCGACGCGCTATCAGGTGCTCAAAGATGTGCAGTTGCCGCTGGCGCTTCCCTCGATCATGCAGGGCATCAACCAGACCACGATGATGGCGCTGGCCATGGTGGTGATCGCCTCGATGATCGGCGCGCGCGGCGTTGGCGAGACGGTGCTGCTTGGCCTCCAGCGCAACGACCCCGGTCGCGGCTTACTTGGCGGCCTGGCCATCGTGATTTTGGCGATCGTTTTCGACCGGATCACCCAAGCCTATGGCGCGCGCATGCAAGCGTACCGTGCATCCGGTCACTAGGAGTTTGTTGTGTCACTGATTGAAGTTAAAAACGTCACCAAGATCTTCGGCACGGACCCTCAGTCCGCACTCACCAAGGTGAAGGCGGGCATGGGGAAGACCGAGCTTCTGGCCGAAACCGGGCACACGCTGGGCATCCACAATGTCAGCCTGTCGATCGGCCAGGGCGAGATCTTCGTCATCATGGGCCTATCGGGCTCGGGAAAGTCGACGCTGATCCGCCACTTTAATCGGCTGATCGATCCGACCGATGGCCAGATCCTGGTTGATGGCGATGATGTCCTGTCGCTTGGCCAGAAGGAGCTTGAGCATTTTCGGCGCAAGCGGATGTCGATGGTGTTCCAGCGCTTTGGCCTGTTCCCGCACCGCACCGTGTTGGACAATGTGGCCTATGGGCTCGAGGTGCAGGGCGTTGGCGAAACCGAACGCCACGAGAAGGCCAACCAGTGGATCGAAACCGTCGGTCTTGCGGGCTATGGCGACCAATATCCAAGCCAGCTGTCTGGCGGCATGCAGCAGCGTGTGGGCCTGGCGCGGGCGCTGGCGACCGACGCGGATATCTTGTTGATGGACGAAGCGTTTTCGGCGCTCGATCCGCTGATCCGCTCGCAGATGCAAGATCAGCTTGTCGAGCTGCAGGATCAGTTCCAGAAGACGATCGTGTTCATCACCCACGATCTCGATGAGGCGCTGAAGATCGGCGACAAGATTGCCATCCTCAAAGATGGCGTCTTGAGCCAGGTTGGCACGCCCGCAGACATTCTGATGAACCCGGCGGATGATTACGTCGCTGAATTTGTGCGTGATGTGAACCGCGCCCGGGTGCTGACGGTGGACGTGGTTGCCAAACCGCCCAAGTTGCGGCTTTCGAGCGAAACGCTCGACAAAGCGCTGGGCGCCATGCGCCGGTCGGGCGAAGATGTCGGCTATGTCGTCTCCTCAAGCGGCGCCTATGTCGGCCACGTGACCGAAGATGCGCTTGAGGGCGCCATCGCTTCGCCGGGCGACCCGAGCCTCAGCGAAGTCGCCGACGCGGGCGATGTGGTCACCGCGGACAGTTCAATCGAACAGGTCTTACCCAAAGTGCTCGACACCGATCACCCGGTGCCGGTTGTGGGACCCGATGGCTCGTTTGACGGCGTCGTTTACCCCGACGCGCTGGGCGAGGTTCTGTACGCCGATGTGCAGGTTGATGAGGGCGTGGATGCACAGGCCGATGCGCCGGTGCAGGCCAAAAAGAAGACACCAGAGCCGGTGGATGCCTTAGCGGGCGGGTTTGCGCCCCCGCACCCCGGGTGGGGCAGCAAAGAGTTGCGTTGCGGGCTTTGCCCAGGCTCTCTAAGACAGCGCTATGACGCGTGATCCTCAGTTTCACATGATCGCCGGCGCGGCCCAGCCGGTGGCGCCTTTCTCCCATGCGGTGGAGGCCGATGGCTGGGTGATACTCACCGGCCAGATGCCGACCGACCCGGACGACCCGAACGCGCCACTGCCCGAAGGCATTGAAGCTCAGACCCGCGCGGTGATGCGCAACCTTGAAATCGTGCTCGCCGGGCTCGGTCTCGATCTGTCGCACG
>JAHCMG010000317.1 GCA_019192585.1 Devosiaceae bacterium MH13 | reverse complement strand
TGCGCGCTTAAGGTCAGCGCGTCGGGGCCAAGCCGGTTGGCGGGCGTGTTGATCAGGTCCCGCCCGAACAGGCTGCCCTGCGCGCGTTTCAGCACCCGCTCGCGCTCGGGCGCATCGCAGATTAAGCACACGCCCGCATCGGCGTCGCCACGGCTGCTTGCCAAAGAATAGCGGTAGCCGCCCAACAGATAGGCCGACAGTGAGAGCTCAGCATCGCCTAACGGGGTTTGCAGATGGTACGTGCCCTTGGGGAGTAGCCCCGGCAAGGCCCCAAGCCCCATGCCAGGCATCGCCTTGCCATCGTCACCCATCTCGCTGCCAACCAGCACCGCGGCCCGGTCGCCGGTCTGCGGGTGAGGCACCACCAAAAGCTGACCGGGTTTCGCCTCAAAGCCGCTGGTTGCCGCCCAAGCGCCGAGGAGCGTGCCAGACACGCCCTCCACGTCCGGCAGACGATCGGGTGCGCCAACCAGATAAAGCGGAACGGCAGGGTCTGACCCAGCCGAAGCGGGCAGGCGGCTTTCGAGTGCTTCAAGCGAGGGCAGGGGAACGGCGATAGCGTCTGTCACGGCAGCTCCAGCGCCCGCGCACCAAGGCGGCGGGCCGTGCTTAAGAGTTCATTAGGGTTAACGGAATATTGCTGAGGCAATAGCTCTGGCAAGGGCCTGTCCGCCGTGTGCTGCGCACAATGCAGCTAGGCACCGACGCGACACCACCCTTGCCCCTTACTGGGGTCCGCACACCATGCCTCTGGCTCGCTCCTCTCAACCGAAGAAGAAACGGTTGTTGGCCCAAAGCGCCCGGTGCGCCGTGCTGGTGTCCGCTCTGGCCCTGGCGGCTTGCGGCAGCAGCTCCGTCACCTCCACCTATGGTGGCCCCGCCGCGTCGGTTGTCGGTGAATCCGAGCGGCTGTCACGCAGCGAATTGCAGCGCGCCCTGCACACCTGGGAAGAGCGTTACGAACGCAACCCCGAGAGCAAACCCACCGCGCTCAACTTCGCATCAACGCTGCGCGCCGCTGGGCGATACGATCAGGCCGTTGCGATCCTGCGCCGCGCGGTGCTGACCCACGACAATGACCGCGAAGTGCTGGCGGCCTACGCGCGCGCGCTGACGGCGGCGGGCCGCTTTGAAGAAGCGCTTCAGGTGATCAGCCGCGCGCACTCAGATGCACGGCCCGACTGGCGCCTCCTGTCGGCGCAAGGAACGATCCTCGATCAGATGGGCCGGCATGCGGACGCCCGCCAAGCCTACAGCGAAGCCCTGCAGATCGTGCCCGATGAACCGACGGTTCTGAGCAATCTGGGCATGTCCTATGTGCTGGCCGGCGACCTGCCCGAAGCGGAGCGGACGCTGCGCCTCGCCGTGGAGTCGGGCCGGTCCGTTGACCCGCGTGTGCGTGGCAACCTTGCCCTCGTTGTCGGCCTTCAGGGCCGCTTCGATGAGGCCATGCAAATCGCCCGGCAGGACCTGTCCCCCGGCGCCGCGGAAGCGAACATCGCCTATCTGCGGCAAATGCTCTCCGAGAACGATCGGTGGGGCCAGATCGCGCAGAGCGATCAATAGGTTCGCAGCGCTTTCCGCTTTAGCGCAACAAGCCAGATCTTAAATTCTCGTTAACTCTAAAGTGCCTGCGCTAACACCTTGTGTTGGCGCCGTGAAAGGCCGTGCGCCTCGCGTGAAATGCTAAGCGTGCGCGTTGGGCGGCAGGCATCCTTACGTTCACGCAAAGCTTCGGCAGTGTTGTTGCGGCTGCAATGAAACGCTTTAGTCCAGCGCCATGACCTGCATCGCAGCCGGGCCGATGATCACGATGAACAGGCACGGCAAGAAGAACACGATCATTGGGACCGTCAGCTTCGGCGGCAGGCCTGCGGCCTTTTTCTCGGCCTCGGCCATGCGCATGTCGCGGCTTTCTTGAGCCAGAACCCGAAGTGCCTGGCCGACCGGCGTACCGTAGGTGTCCGCCTGAATGAGGGAGGTCATCACCGCCTTCACCTGCTCAAGCCCTGTTCTGCGCCCGAGGTTCTCATACGCTTTGCGGCGATTGTTGAGGTAGGACAGTTCGGCGTTACAAAGCGCCAGCTCTTCAGCGAGCGGAATGGATTGAACAGCAACCTCGTCGGCGACCTTCTTAAAGGCCTGCTCGAGCGACATGCCCGATTCCACACAAATCAGCATCAGGTCGAGCGCGTCCGGCCAGGCGCGGCGAATGGAGGTTTGGCGCTTCTGGATCCGGTTGTGCAGCAGCACGTTCGGCAGATAGAAGCCTGCCCCGCCAATGCCGAGCGCAATCAGCAGCCGCACAACCGCCGGCTGATCAAACTTGTCGACGCCGAACAGATAGACGATCGCAAACAAAAAGAGCGCCGCGGGAACGACCACGCGCGAGAACACATAGCGGATTACCGCTGCTTCGCCGCGTTCACCGGCCTGGGCAAGCTTATCGCGGGTGCCGTCCGCGAGCAGCTTCTGCTTGAGCTCGAACCGTTCAACGATGTTCTGCATATACTCTTTGGGGTGCGTGCGCAGCGATGGGCGCTGACCCTGCTTGCTGTCGCGCGCCAGGGCCGCACGCTCCCGTGCGCGAATCTCCGCGCGCTCGACGGCCATCCGCTTCTTGCGAGAGTTGAGATCGTTGCGCGCCAAAAGCGGCACCGCCACGGTAAACGCCGTTGCGGCCACCGCGATCGCGCTGAACAGCGCGAACAGGAACTGCGGGTTGGTTAGCGTAAAGAGGAGCTCGTCCATCCTGGTGTCCCCGTCCGCTAGAAGTCGAAATTGATCATTTTGCGCATGACCAAGACACCCGTCAGCATCAGCACACCGCACGCGCCAAGCAGCAGGTGGCCCAACCGCTCAGTGAACAGCAGCGTGATATAGTCTGGCGTCGACAGGTAGATCAGAATGATCACAGCGATCGGCAAACAGGCGATGATCGCGGCCGATGATTTGGCCTCCATCGACATCGCGTCGATCTTGGCCTTCATGCGCTTACGATCGCGCACCACCTTGGACAGGTTGCCCAAAGGCTCCGACAGGTTACCACCCGACTGGCCTTGAATGGCCATCATGATGGCAAGGAAGTTCACTTCAGGCAGCGGGATGCGCAGATACATTTTCGCGACCGCCTCGGGCAGAGGCATGCCAAGCTGTTGTGCTTCCACAACTTTTTTGAATTCGCCACGAACCGGATCGGCCGCTTCGCGCGAGATGATCATCATGCAGTCATTGAGCGGCAGACCGGCCTTCATACCGCGCACGATGACATCAATCGCGTTGGGGTACTCGAGCAGAAACTTTTTCATCCGCTTGTTGGCCTTGAAGCCAACATACCAGTTGGGAAAGCCGAACCCACCTGCGACGCCTGCGGCGATGGCGGCGAACAAAGGCGCGCCCACGGCGTACAGGCCACCACCGGCGATCAGGCCACATAGGGCCGAGAACATCACGAACTGGCGGAGGGTCCAGCCGAGGCCAGCGCGCTCAAGACGCACATCAAGAGGCGCTTTGCTCGAACTCGCGCCCTTGGTCTTTTCTTCAATGATGGCCTGCTGTTGCTTGAGTTTCCGGGCAATCGAGTTGCGCCGGTTGGCCAGATCATCCGCCGCCGCCTGTTTGGCGTGCGCGGCGCGCCGATCCACGACAGCGACCTTGTTGATCCGCTCTTTCTTGTCCTCGCGGTCAAGCAGCGGCGAGAGCAGCGCATAGGCAAGACCAGCAAGCGACAGCGCAGCAAGGATGCTGACGGCCAACGTCACGGTCGATGGATCAAACATCACACACCTCCGGCGCGCGCTTAGGCACTCAGCCGCTCATCATCGACCGCTGACGCATCGAGCGCCGCAGCCAAGCGGTTTTCTTCGTTGTAGTAGCGGGCCCGATCCCAGAAGTTCGGGCGACCGACACCGGTCGATTTGTGACGGCCGATAATCTTGCCGTTCGCGTCCTCACCCATGATCTCGTAGACAAACAGGTCCTGGGTGATGACGACATCGCCTTCCATCCCCAGCACCTCGGTGATGTGGGTGATGCGGCGCGAACCATCGCGCAGACGTGCGGCCTGGATGATCACATCGATAGAGCCGGAGATCATGTCGCGGATGGTCCGCGAGGGCAGCGAGAAGCCGCCCATGGTGATCATCGATTCCATACGCTGAAGGGCTTCGCGCGGCGAGTTGGCGTGCAGCGTGCCCATCGAGCCGTCATGACCCGTGTTCATGGCCTGCAACAGGTCAAACGCCTCGGGCCCGCGAACCTCGCCAACGATGATCCGCTCGGGACGCATACGCAGGCAGTTCTTGACCAGGTCGCGCATCGTCACCTGGCCCTCGCCCTCAAGGTTAGGCGGGCGGGTTTCAAGGCGCACAACGTGGGGCTGCTGCAGCTGAAGTTCGGCGGCGTCTTCGCAGGTGATGACGCGCTCATCATGCTCGATGAAGCCGGTCAGACAGTTCAAAAGCGTCGTCTTGCCCGAGCCGGTACCGCCGGAGATCAGCACATTGCAGCGGACCTTGCCGATAATGTCCAGCACGGTCGCGCCCTCGGGCGTGATCGAGTTGAAATTGACTAGCTGCTGCAGCGTCAGCTTGTCCTTTTTAAACTTACGAATGGTCAGCGCGGGGCCGTCGATCGACAGTGGCGGCGCGATCACGTTGACACGAGAGCCATCAAGCAAGCGCGCGTCACAGATTGGCGAAGATTCATCGACCCGGCGGCCCACCTGGCTCACGATCCGCTGACAGATGTTCATCAGCTGCTGCTTGTCGCGGAACTTGACGCTCGTTTTCTGCACCTTGCCATCCACCTCGATAAAGGTGGTGTCGGCGCCATTGACCATGATGTCGGCAATATCATCGCGCGCCAGAAGCGGTTCGAGCGGGCCGTAGCCAAGGACATCGTTGCAGATATCCTCGAGCACCATCTCCTGCTCCGCGATGGACATCGCCAGGTTCTTCAGCGCGATGATCTCGGTGACGACCTCGCGGATCTCTTCGCGGGCCGTGTCGTGATCCATGCGCGAAAGCTGCGCCAGATCGATCGTGTCGATCAGCGCCGAGAACACATCGGTCTTGATCTCGTAATAGTCCGCCCGGCGCGGCTTCGGTGCCGGCTCGTCCTCGGGCTCCGCAGCGGGCTGGGGCGCAGGTTGCGCGGCAGCCGGCATGGGCGGCGCCTCCGGCGCGGCAGGTGCGGCTGCGGGAGCCGCCTGCGGGGCCTCCGGCGTCAGCGGTTCTGGCGCTGGTGTCGGTGCTGGCGCGGGTCGCGCGCTGCTGTCTTGGGGTGTGCCGCGGCGTCCAAACATGGCTTACGATGCCTTCTTGCGCTGAAGCAGTTTTTGCACGAAGGGCGGCAAGCTGCCCTTCTTCTGGCTGCGGCCAGCCGCCCGGCCACTCAGAGCGTGCGCGATATCGTCAAACGCCTGCACGGCGTCGTGCCGCGCCGCCGACTCGGCGATCATGTGGCCCGAGTTTGCAGCGTTACCGAACGTTTCGGCGTCAAAGGCGATGACGCTCATCGGTTCGATGGACAGCGCGTCTGCAAAGTCCTTGGCTTCGATCTCGGGACGCTTGGGCATGCCCGACATGTTCAAGATCAGCCGTGGCGGCCCGTCATTGGGGCGCGCGGTGCGCACAGCGTCGATCAGGTTCTTGGCGTTGCGCAGGCTCGCGAGGTCCGGCGCGGCGACGATGATCAGTTCATCGGCGTCCACCAGTGTTTTGCGCACCCATCCCGACCAGTGATGGGGCAGATCGATCACGGTGACAGGAACCGAGGCGCGGAACAGATCGATGACCTGCTCGAACTGCTGCTCAGGGAAGTCGGTCACCTTCTCGAGCGTCGAGGGCGAGGCCAATAGGCTCAACCGATCAGAACACTTGGCCAGCAGGCGGTCGAGAAAGGTCTCATCGAGCCGGTCGGGTGCCGAAACAATGTCGCCCACGCCGGTCGGCGGGTCCTGGTTGAAATCCAGATTGGCTGTGCCAAAGGGCAGGTCAAAGTCGGCTAGCACCGTCGAGGTTTCTAGCGTGTTGGCGAACGACCAAGCCACATTGTGGGCGATCGTTGATGAGCCAACGCCGCCGCGCGCGCCGATAAAGGCGAACGTCTTGCCAAGCCGCGTGTCGCGCTTGGAGGCATACAGGTCGGAGACCAGGCGGACGATGTCCATCGGGGCCAGCGGCGCGACCACATAGTCGCGTACGCCTTGGCGCATCAGTTCGCGGTACAACAGCACATCGTTGGCGTGACCGACGATGACGACTTCAGTTCCTGGATCGCAAACCTCGGCGAGCTGTTCCAACTGGCCAAGCAATTGGGCCGGCGCGGCGCGGTTCTCGATGATCAAAAGGTTCGGCGTCGGCGACGCTGCATAGAACTCAAGCGCCGCCGAAATCCCACCGGGATGGGCGCGCACATGGGCCTTGGCCATGCGGCGATCGCGCGCGGCTTCTTGGACGGCATCGAGCAGGGCCGGGGTTTCGCAAAAGGCCTGCATCGAAATCCGCGGCACCGGCGCGATATCGGCAACCGAACCCACGGGCTCGACCGTTCCTTGCGGAAGCGGCGGGGGCATAGTGGTGTGGTCGTCTTGCATCGTGGGCATTCCTGCGCGTGTTAGTTGCCGACCTCGGAGATTCCGGCTTCTTGCTCTGAAGAGGTCTGGGTGGCCGTGGGCTGACCGGTGCGGTACGTCGACAGCACCTCGGCCCGGCGCCCAGCATCGGGATAGCCAAGGCCGCGCGGCCGCACGAGATCGCGCGGATCTTCGAGCATCGCGGCGAAATTGGCCTGCGTGGCGCAGCCGAAATTGAAATAGTCGCTCTGCTCGAGCGCCGGGTTCATCGGATCGCGCCAGTCGCCGCACTGATTGGTCACGGCCTCAAGGCGGTCATAGACCATCACGATCGGCGCGTGCGCGTTGGGGTCACCAACTTCGTAGTGCTCAACCCGCACCCGGCCAGGGTTGCCGCCCGAGCGGGCAACCACATCGTGCACATCACCAAGGGCGCGCCGTGCGGCATGCGCATTGGCGGAGCCCGAGGGCACGCGCACGCGCAGGCTGCTCTCACCACGGAACTGATAGGTCTGCAGGAAACCTTCAAGCGCCGTGACGTCGCCCGATGTCAGGCCGTGCGCGTGCGCACCGACCAGAAGCGGCAAGGTGTGTTCTTGCTGCTGCAGCGACAGCGCATGGCGCTCTTCATAGTTCAAAAAGCGCGGGTCATGCGTGCCCATGGCGGGTTTGTTGACCGTCTGGCAAGCGGCGAGGGCAAGCAGGGCCGTCCCCGCGAGACCTGCGCGGATCACAGCTTTGACCGGCGCATTGCGGGCGCTGGCTCTTGCGCCTGAAGCTTGCTGAGTAACTGGCTGTACCATCGGACTGATAACCTCGCGAGCGTACCGCGGACGCGGCTAGTGAATGATGAACCCGGCGTGGCCGTGATAGCGGCCCTGCGGGGTCTGGCCGGTCACGCCGTACTGCTCGACGATCCGGTTGAAGAACAAAGTGGACAGATCATTC
>JAHCMG010000316.1 GCA_019192585.1 Devosiaceae bacterium MH13 | reverse complement strand
GTCGGCCTCAACGGTCCCCAAAATGGCTTCCGCTTCGCGCCAGCGATCGGGCATCGCGTCCAACCCCGCCGCGCCATCCGCCGCGTTGGGGTCATCACCGGGGTGAAGGTCGCGCACCGGCAACGCACTGCCATCTTGCGGCAGATATTGCGCCAAGATGCCGCCTGCCCGCCAATGGGCCACGCCCTTGTCCCCGCGCTCAACGGTTTGGCCCACGGCCAGCCTCACCCGCGTGGGGATCTGCTCGGACTGCAGGAAATAGGCCTCAGCCATCTGCTCGAGACTATCACCCTGCATCGCCACAACGCCCTGGTAGCGCTGCATGTGCGCGCCCTGGTCGACCGTGAGCGCCAGATGGCCCGTGCCCAGAAGCTGGGCCGAGCTCGGCTCGCCGGCCGCAACCATCTCGTTGAGGCGGGTTTCATCGAACCGCGCCATGGCGCGCACGCCATCGGGCGTCTGGAAGTCGACGACCAGCAGAGAGACGGGACCATCGCCTTGTGCCTGGACGATGAACCGGCCATCGAACTTCAAGGCCGTGCCAAGCAGCAGCGTGAACGCCACCATCTCGGCAAGCAGCTTTGAGACCGGCTCTGGATAGTCATGTCGTGCCAGGATGCCATCGAGCTCGCCGCCAAGACGGATCACGCGACCGCGTACGTCGAGCGGCTCGACCGCGAACGGTATGACGAAATCATCGTCGGTCGCGTGGTAATGCTCGGGCAACCGGCTGGTGCCTGGTGGCGGGCTATCGTCCAATGACGGAAGCGCCCGCGCACCGCTTTCGGGTGGGGTCGGTGTCATGGCTTTTCACTTTCCAGGTCTGGAAGGTGGCGCTGACCGAGACGGTCACGCCGTGCTGAACGCGTAAAATAAGGTCTCAAGCGGCGATTCCAAGGTCCGCCGCTTAAGGCTCGGCAAAGCGCTTGCGCAGCGCATCAAGCGTCGTAGGCGCCCAGGCACCAGGCGAGCACACTCTTTTGCGCGTGCAAGCGGTTCTCCGCCTCATCGAACACCACCGATTGCGGGCCATCGATCACGCTCTCGGTGACTTCCTCACCCCTATGAGCTGGCAGGCAGTGCATGAACAGGGCGTCGGGCGCCGCCTTGGCCATCAGCGCGTCATTGACCTGATAGGGCTTGAGAAGGTTGTGCCGCCGCTCAGCCTGATCGTCGCCCATCGAGACCCAGGTGTCGGTGATGATCAGATGCGCGCCGTCCGCCGCCGCGTGGGCATCGGTTGTGGTCTCAAGCGAGATGTTGCGTTGCCGCGCGGCCTCGACGATGGCCGGGTCCAGCGTCAATTCGGGCGGTGCGGCAACCACGATCGTGAAGTCGATATGGCCGGCGGCGTGGATCCAGCTGGCGAGCACATTGTTGGTGTCGCCGGACCACATAACCTTCTTGCCGGTCAGCGGGCCGCGATGCTCTTCAAAGGTCTGGATGTCTGCAAGGACCTGGCAAGGGTGGGACTTCTTGGTCAGCCCGTTGATCACCGGCACGTCGGCATGGGTGGCAAGCTCGGTCAGCATGCCATGGTCAAGCGTGCGGATCATGATCGCGTCGACCATGCGCGAAAGGACCTTCGCGGTGTCGTGGACGCTCTCACGCTGGCCAAGTTCGATCTCTTTGCCCGAGACCATCAGGGTCTCGCCACCCAGCTGGCGCATGCCGACATCGAAAGAGACGCGCGTGCGCAGCGAGGGCTGCTCGAACACCATGGCCAGAACCTTGCCGTCGAGCGGCTTGTCGCCCCCGCCGGCCTTGGTTGCGGCTTTGCGCGTATGCGCATCGGCCAAAAGGGCCGTCATGGTTGCGGTGGGAAGCGCATCAATATCAAGAAAATGGCGGGTCATCAGACAGGTCCGCTGTCAGTTGGGAAAGGCCTCAACGGGGCCGAAAGGGTGGAAGGACTTTAGGCCGAAGCGGCGCTGCGATCATCGAGCACCCGGGCCGTTGCCTCTAGGGCATCCATCGCATACGCGATGTCGGCGCTGGTGACAATCAAAGGCGGCAGCAGCCGCACGGTGTTATCGCCGGCGGCGACCAGCAAGAGCCCCTGGTTGCGCGCTTCGGTGACCACGTCTTTGACGGGCACTTTGCACTTGAGCCCGCGCAACAGGCCTTCGCCGCGGATCTCCTCAAACAGCTCGGGGTGCAGATCGAGCAGGCCCGACAGGCTTTGCGTCAGGTCCCGCGCCCGCTCGCGGACGCTCTCAAGGAAGCCCTCGTCAAGCACGATATCGAGGACCGCGTTGCCGATGGCCATCGCCATGGGGTTACCGCCATAGGTGGTGCCGTGGGTGCCTGGCACCATGCCGGCCGCGACCTCTTCGCGCGCCAGGCACGCGCCAAGCGGGAAGCCGCCGCCGATGCCTTTGGCCACGGCCATGATGTCGGGCTCGACCCCGATGCGCTGATGGGCAAACAGGTATCCCGTCCGGCCAACACCGGTCTGGACCTCATCAAAGATCAAGAGGACGCCGTGCCGGTCGCACGCTTCGCGCAAGCCGATGAGGCATTGGTCCGGCACGGAGCGGACGCCACCTTCGCCCTGGACAGGCTCGATCAGCACGGCCGCCACATCGGGCCGCGCCAGAGCCGCGTTGAGCGCGTCATGATCGCCGAAGGCTAGGTTCTCAAACCCCGCGGCCGGCGGCCCAAAGCCTTCGAGATAGGCGGGGTTGCCGCCGGCGGCGATGGTCGCGAGCGTCCGGCCGTGGAACGCGCCTTCGAAGGTGATGATGGTGCTGCGCTCCGGCGCACCCTCAGTGAAGTGGTACCGCCGCGCCGTTTTGATCGCGCACTCTAGCGCCTCGGCGCCGGAGTTGGTGAAGAACACTTTGTCGGCGAACGTTGCCGCGCAAAGCCGCGCCGCCAGCTTCTGGCCGCCATCAATCTGAAACAGGTTCGAGGTGTGCCACAGCGTTTCGGCCTGCGCCTTCATCGTTTCGACAAGGTGCGGGTGGCAGTGCCCGAGCGCGTTGACGGCGATGCCGGCCACGAAATCGAGATAGCGGCGGCCTTCATCGTCAAACAGCCAAACGCCCTCGCCGCGGACAAAGGTCTGAGGCGTCCGCGCATAGGTCCCGTACAAAGGGTTGGGGTACAGCGTCTGCTCCGCTGTGGCTGCCTGACCCATCGGTCTGATCCTCTGTTACCGTGCTTTGCGCCCTGGCGTAACGGCCCTTGGACGCCCCGACCGAGATCGGTGCTCCACACGAACTTTCGCACATCCGTTGAAAATACTGATCGATTTTCTACGTAAAGGCCCCGAGTATATTTACCGAGGTCAACTGGCGCGCAAAGACAAAAAGCCCGCTCGCGGCGGGCCTTCGTGGACTAACATTTTTTTTGATTGCGGTGTCAATTTGTAAGTCCTTCAAACGACTCACAAATCGCGCCGTTTTCCCGGGAATCCCGGGGACTTGTTCACTTTTTTTTAACCAGCGACTCTTGTCAGCGATTCAAGCGCTAGTGTAGCTGTTGGAGGCCGGGCACGAGATGTAGAGCCATGGCGCTGATGCTCATCACTTCCTGTCGCCGGTTTCGCCGCTGACGGTCGCACTTCCTGGTGCGCACCGAACGGGGCTCTATTTGGCGGCAAACGGGTCGGTTGTGGTGAGCTGGGCTGGTGAGCGGGATGCAACGCCCGCGATGTGCGGAGGACATTAACCCATGGCATGGACGGACGAGCGCGTCGAAACGCTCAAAACAATGTGGTTGGCCGGATCGAGCGCGAGCCAGATCGCGGCGGCGCTCGGCGATGTGACGCGCAACGCGGTGATCGGCAAGGTGCACCGGCTGGGCCTGTCAGGGCGTGGTAAGCCGACAAGCACCGCGGCCCCTCGCGCGCGCAAACCGCGCACCACAACGGCCGCCACCAGCCGCCCCCGCCGCACAACCACCACCAGGAGCGCGGGCGGGATGACCGTGGGCGCAACCGCCTTGCGGGCGACGCCCAACCCGTTGGCGGCCCCGGAAGCCGAGCCGGTTGTTCGTGGCCGCGTCGATCTGGTGCTTGTGGGCGAAAGCCCAAGGCTGACCATTCAGGAGCTGCGCGAAGACACGTGCCGCTGGCCGGTTGGCGACCCGCTGTCTGACGATTTCCACTTTTGCGGGCGGGCCACGCAGGACGGCAAGACCTATTGCGATTATCATTGCGGCGTGGCGTTCCAAGCGCCCAATGAGCGGCGGCGCGAGCGCCGCTAGGGCCTCACGGACCCCAGGTAGATACAGCAAGGGCGCCCCAGGGCGCCCTTTTTCATTGTCGGGTTGGCTGGGCTACGCCCCGCTATGCCGAGCGGCGGGCGCTGTTCTCCGAGAACCGGTCATCGAACGCGTAGCCTGCGCCGCGCACGGTGCGGATGGGATCGCGCATGCGGCCGCGATTGATCGCTTTGCGCAGGCGACCGATATGCACATCCACCGTGCGGTCATCGACATAGACATCGTGCCCCCACACGCCGTTGAGCAGCTGCTCGCGTGAGAAGACGCGGCCCGGCGTGCGCATCAAAAATTCAAGCAGACGGAACTCGGTGGGGCCGAGATGGATCTCTTGCTTTTGCCGGCGCACCCGATGGGTCTCGCGATCAAGCTCAATATCGCCGACCACAAGCGTCGTAGACAGAAGCTCGGGGCTCGTGCGGCGCAAGATAGCCTGGATGCGTGCTGTCAACTCGGGAATCGAGAACGGCTTGACCACATAGTCGTCGGCACCGGTCGTCAGCCCGCGCACCCGCTCGGCCTCCTCGCCGCGCGCGGTCAGCATAATCACCGGGGTGGCCTGGTTGTGGCCGCGCTGGCGCAGCTGCCGGCACAGCTCGATGCCCGAAACACCAGGCAGCATCCAATCGAGCAAGATCAGGTCAAACGAGCGTTCGGCGAGGCGGGTCTCGGCCTCATCGCCACGCACGGCGGTCTCAACAGCATAGCCCAGCGCTTCAAGATTGTACTTGAGCAGTTCCGCCAGCGGCGCTTCGTCTTCTACCACCAAGATTGTCGGTTGCACTTGCCGTTCCCCCTAGTGGCGCGCTGTCACGTCCTGGAGCCCAAGCTCGTCACGTTTCGGCCTGTCATCAGCAATCAGTTCGCCCGTCTGGGCGTAAACGGCGCGCTCGGCGATGTTGGTCGCATGGTCGCCAATGCGCTCAAGGTTCTTGGCGCAGAACAGAAGATGCGTACACGCGGAGATGTTGCGCGGGTCTTCCATCATGTAGGTGAGAAGCTCGCGAAAGAGCGACGTGTACAGGGCGTCCACTTCGGTATCGTGGGCCCACACTTCGCGCGCTTTGGCCGTGTCGCGCTCCACGAACGCTTCGAGCGACCGCTTGAGCTGGCTGAGAACGAGGTTGGCGAGGTTGTCAACGCCGCGCGCAAGTTTGCGCTGATGGAACGCGCCATCGATGATCAGGGCTCGCTTGGCGATGTTTTTCGCCAAGTCGCCAACCCGTTCAAGGTCCTGGCTGACGCGCATCGTCGAGACGATGACCCGCAGATCATCGCCCATCGGCTGGCGTTTGGCGATCAGCAGAACGGCGCCGGCTTCGATGTCGCGGTCGGACTGGTCGACCCGCTCATCATCCTCGATCACTGCTTCCGCGGTGTCGGCGCTGCCGGTCATCAGGGCGTCGACGGCGCGCTCAACGGACCGCTCAACCCAGCCCGCCATGCCTGCAAGGTCGCGCACGAGCGCAGCCAAGTCGGTGTCGAAGGCTGTGACGGTATGTCGGTTCATTGTCAGGTACCTGGTGGCGCACGCGGACACGCGCGCCACTGTGTGTTGGGATGCGGTCTTAGCCGAAGCGGCCAGTAATATAATCACGCGTGCGGGTGTCGCGCGGATTGGTGAAAATCTGATCGGTGGCGCCGACCTCGACAAGGATGCCGAGGTGGAAGAACGCCGTGCGTTGGGAGACGCGGGCGGCCTGCTGCATGGAGTGCGTAACGATCACCACGGTGAAGTTTTCGCGCAGCTCATCGATCAGCTCCTCAACCTTGGCGGTTGCGATCGGGTCGAGCGCTGAGCACGGCTCGTCCATCAGCAGGACCTCGGGTGAGGTGGCGATGGCGCGCGCGATGCACAGGCGCTGCTGCTGACCACCGGACAGGCCGGTGCCGGGCGCATCGAGCCGGTCTTTGACCTCGTCGAACAGGCCAGCTTTCTGCAGGCTGGTAACGACGATCTCTTCGAGGTCCGCCTTGGTGTCCGCAAGGCCGTGGATGCGCGGGCCGTAGGCGATGTTTTCAAAGATCGATTTGGGGAACGGGTTCGGCTTTTGGAAGATCATGCCGACGCGAGCGCGCAGTTCCACAACATCGATGGTCGGATCGTAGATGTCCTGGTCGCCGAGCGTGATCTCGCCTTCCATACGGGCGATGTCGATCGTGTCGTTCATGCGGTTGAGGCAGCGCAGGAAGGTCGACTTCCCGCAGCCCGACGGCCCGATCAGCGAGGTGACCTGGCGGTCGCCAATGTCGAGGCTGACACCGAACAGGGCCTGCTTCTCGCCGTAGAAAACGTCGACATCCTTGCCGCGCATCTTGATGGTTTCGGGCGGCGCATCGGTGATGGTCGTTCCGCCGGGCGCAACATCCTGCGCTTCAGACGCCGCTGCCGCACTGGCCTTTTCGGCGTCGTCCGCTGCGGTGGAGACCTTCTCAGCGACCGTTGTGGTTGATGACATTACGCTTCTCCTTGGCGCCGGGCGCGGGGCCCTACCAGCGACGCTCGAAACGCTTGCGAAGGATAACGGCAAGCGCGTTCATGGTTATCAGGAAGGCCAGAAGGACCAAGATCGCGGCCGAGGTTTTCTGACGGAAGAGAACTTCAGGGAAGTCCGCCCACATGAAGATCTGGACGGGCAGCACGGTGGACGGATCAAGCGGGCTCGCCGGAATGTCAACGATGAAGGCAACCATGCCGATCATCAACAGTGGCGCGGTTTCGCCAAGCGCCTGCGCCATGCCGATGATGGTCCCGGTGAGAATGCCGGGCATGGCAAGGGGAAGCACGTGGTGCAAGACCGTTTGCAGTTTCGACGCGCCAACGCCGAGCGCCCCTTCGCGGATGGAGGGCGGCACGGCGCGCAGGGCCGCGCGCGAGGCGATGATGATCGTCGGCAAGGTCATGAGCGCCAGCACCATACCACCGACAACCGGTGCCGATCGCGGCATCCCGAACACGTTGAGGAACACCGCCAAGCCGAGCAAGCCGAACACGATGGATGGCACGGCGGCGAGGTTGTTGATGTTCACCTCGATGATCTGCGTGAGCCGGTTTTTCGGCGCGAACTCCTCAAGATAGATCGCCGCGGCAACGCCCAGCGGGAAGGCCAGCAGCAGCGTCACCACCATGGTGAAGAAGGAGCCAACAACGGCGCCCCAGATGCCGGCGAGCTCAGCCTCGCGCGAGGCGCCCGAGGTGAAGAAGATGTTGTTGAACGTCCGCTCAATGCGGCCATCGTCGCGCAACTGGTCGAGATAGATCAGCGAGCGGTCATCGAGCTTACGGTTGCGCTCGGGCAGCACGATCTCGCGGACGAACCAGTCGCCACCGGCGGCGTCCGCTTCGGACGTCAGCGGCACGATCACTTCGCCTTCAATGCCGGCGCCGCTGATCCGCGAGGCTTTGACGACACCGCCATTGATCTCAACGAGGACCGACGGCAGCTCGACCGTCAGGTCTTCGGCGGTCCCCGGTGCCTGAGAGCGCTCGCGCAGGTCGGCGAGCTCAACGGTCAGGTCACGGATCGTCGCTTCGAGCCCATTAATGCCGCGCTCAAGGATCTGGATCTGCTCTTCAAAAAACGCCTGGCGGCCTTCCGGCGCGTTCGGAAGGCGCTCGCGATAGGAGGCCAGATCGCGGATCGCCTGGGCAAGCGACCGCTCGCGGCTTTCAAGCTCGCGCTGGACCTCGTCGCCCTGCTCGCCAAGGAAGTTCTTCACATCGGCGAGCAGTTCGCGGAAATCGTTGGCCGTCGACAGAACCTGGATCGTCCCGGTCGTGCCCGTTGGCGAGGCGATGCCGGTGGTCTCAAGCCGGCGCTCTTCAGAGACCTGGCCCTTATAGTAAAGGTCGCCGACATCATCGACTGGTACGGCGAAGCTTTCCTGGTCGAGCATACCGTCGGGGTCCGCAAGCACGGCGCGCCGCAACTGAACACTGGAGCCCGACGAGATGAGACCGGAGACGACGCGGCGTTCGCTGCGGCCTTCGGCATAGGGGAACAGGCTGCGGATGCCGTTGCGGACGATTGCATCGTAGTCAACGCGGCGCAGCACCTCTTCGCCCTGATTGTCAGGGTCGAGATCGGCGCGGCTGATCTCAACAGGGATTGTCACCTGGTGCGCCGTAAAGGCCGGGATCGCCTGGCCGACAATGGTCGACAGCAGGAGGACCAGGAACAGCCCGGCCGTCAGGACGGCGGCCAGCCCGAAGAACTTGAAGCGGGCTTCCTGAGCGTAGCGAGCCTTCAAGCGGCGGCGCGCGGCATCGGAGGTGTGCAGGTCCGCGGGCGCGGAGGCAGGTGGCTGAGCGGCTACATCAGTCATACTGTTCTCTGTACTTCTGGACCACGCGCAGGGCGATGAAGTTGAGGGTAAGGGTCACGCAGAACAGGAGCAGACCCAGCGCAAACGCGGCGAGCGTTTTGGCGGTGTCGAACTCTTGGTCACCGACCAGCAAGGTCACGATCTGCACTGTCACGGTTGTGACCGCTTCAAGCGGATTGATGGTGAGGTTCGCCGCAAGACCAGCGGCCATCACCACAATCATGGTCTCACCGATGGCGCGCGAGATGGCCAGGATCATCGCCGAGACGATGCCGGGCAGCGCGGCCGGCAGAACGACCCGGCGGATGGTCTCCGACTTGGTGGACCCAAGCGCAAGCGAGCCATCGCGCAGTGATTGCGGGACGGCGGAGATGACGTCATCGGACAGAGACGAGACGAACGGGATGATCATGATGCCCATGACCACGCCCGCAGCGAGCGCACTCTCCGAGGACACATCAAGGCCCAGGCCTTGGCCGGTGTTGCGGATGAAGGGCGCGACGGTCAGCGCGGCGAAGAAACCGTAAACCACGGTCGGCACGCCGGCGAGGATTTCGAGAACCGGCTTGGCAACAGCGCGCACGGGCTTTGATGCGTAGTCCGACAGGTAGATCGCGGCGAACAGGCCGACCGGGCCGGCAACAAGCATGGCGATGAAGGTGATGAACAGCGTGCCCGCGATCAGCGGAATAGCGCCGAACACTTCGGGGTTCGCCTCGGTCACCTCGCCAGCACCGGCAAAGGCCGATTGCGGCGACCAGTGCAGGCCGAACAGAAAATCGTGGATCGGGATCATCGTGAAGAAGCGGATGCTCTCGAAGATCAGCGAGAGCACGATCCCGATGGTGGTGAAGATCGCCACCACCGAACAGGCAATCAGGAGCGCCATGACAGAGCGCTCAACAAAGTGCCGGGTGCGCTTTT
>JAHCMG010000315.1 GCA_019192585.1 Devosiaceae bacterium MH13 | reverse complement strand
CTCGGACGTCCAGCAAGCTGCCCAGACCCTCGCCCCGCTTCTCGATGCGCTAGAGGGCGGCGACGGCGCGCGGGCCTACAGCCTCAGCCAGGGGATCGCCGATCCGCTGACGCGCGATCTGGGCCTTTGGCTCATTGGGCGTTTTGGCAGTGATGATGTCCCCCTTGAGATCCGAACCGCCCTGCGTGATGCGATGGCTGAATGGCCCGGCGCGTCTGTCATCGCGCGGCAAACGGAGCGCGCGATTGCCGATCGCTATCGGGGCCAAACAGCGCCATCCGCCCTGTTTGGCGCCAGTGAGCCGAGAACAGCGGCCGGCCAACTGGCCCTTGCGCGCGCCCTGAAAGCCGAAGGCCAAACCGAGCGGGCTCGGCAGTTGGCCGCCGCGCTGTGGCGCAGCGATGTGCTCGATGATGGCCTCGAGGCGCAGGCGCTCTCCGCCATTGGAGACCTTCTGAGCCAAGAAGACCACCGCGCGCGGGCGCATTGGCTTTTGTATCGCGACCGGATCACCGGCGCCGAGCGGTTGGCAAGCTATCTGACCGCCGCCGACCGGGCCGCTATCGAGGCGCGGGCGCGGGCCATACGCCAAGGCACCGACGCGCTGGGCGCCGTCCGCGCCGCATACCAGGCGAACCCCGAGAATGTGCACCTCGCCTATGAATTGGCGCGGCTCTACCGCCGGGCGGACCGCCCGCAAGAGGCGGCCAATGTGCTGCTGGGGGTGCGCAGCGAGCCCGACGCTTTGCTGCGAACCGATCTTTGGTGGCGGGAGCGGCGCATTGTTGCCCGCGACCTTATCGAGGTGCGCCAGGCGGAGCTGGGCTACCGGGTGGCCGAAGCGCTGCCCGGCGGCCGCGCCACCGACAATGCCGAGGCGGCCTTCACCGCCGGCTGGATCGCGCTGCGCTTTTTGAACGACCCGGCGCGCGCCGAGCGTCACTTCCGGCAGATCCTTGAGATCGGCTCCACCCCGATCACGCGCTCGCGCGGCTACTACTGGCTCGGCCGGTCGCTGTCAGCGGCGGGCGATGAGACCGGCGCACAGCAAGCGTTCGCGCAGGCGGTCAACTATGGTGAGACCTTCTACGGGCAGGCAGCGGCGACCTTGAGCGGGACGTCGGTGCGCTTTGACCGCACCCCGGGGGCCCGGGCACCCTCTTCGGCCTTCTTCCGCTATGCCGACATCCTCTACGCGATGGACCGGCGGACCGATGCGCGCATCTTCTTGTACGCGATGGCGCGCGCTGAGACGGACCCGGCAGCGATCGTCGCCATGGCCGAGCTCGCTGCCCATCATGGCGATGCGACCAGCATTGTGCAGATCGGGAAGATCGGCGCCGTCCGGCACCGCTCCTTGGCGACGCTGGGCTATCCGACGGGCGCCTTCCCCTCGAACGCGTCGATCCCCGACCGGTTGCCACAGGCTGTTGCCTACGCCATCGCCCGGCAGGAAAGCGGCTTTGACGCGCGGGCGCGCAGCCGTGCTGGCGCTTTGGGCCTGATGCAGCTGATGCCGGAAACCGCGCGTCGCGTGGCACGGCAGATGGGCGTCTCGCACTCGACGGGGCGGCTCACGTCCGACCCCGCGCACAATGTCAGCCTCGGGTCGTTCCACCTCGACGAGCTGATCGCGGACTATGATGGCTCGTACATCCTCACCTTCATTGCCTACAATGCGGGCCCCGGCCGGGTGCCGCAATGGATCGAGCGGTTTGGCGACCCGCGCGGTGGGCAGGTGGATGTGATCGATTGGATCGAGCTGATACCGTTCTCGGAAACACGCAGCTATGTGCAGCGCGTGCTTGAGAACATCTATGTCTATCAGCAGCTTCTCGCCCGAGGTTGACCCCCGCCATGGCCGCCCCCTCCACCGTCCGAACCGTCCGCGCGCGCGATGGGCTGCGGCTTGAGGTGGAAGTTGCCGGCCCTGCCCTCAACCAGCCCGGCGTTCCCGCACCTTTGGTCTGCCTGGCGGGCCTGACACGTACCCGGCGCGACTTTTGGGACCTGCGGGACCATTTTGCGCAGCACCGAGATCGCCCGAGACCGGTGATCATGATCGATGCGCGCGGGCGCGGCGGCTCTGCCCGTGCTGCGGACCCCGCAAGTTACACGGTGTTGCAAGAGGCCGATGATGTGTTGGCCGTCTGCACGGCTCTAGGCATCGAACATGCGGTTCTGGTTGGAACGTCGCGGGGCGGCTTGCAAGCGATGGTGCTGGCGATTGCCCGTGGCGGCATGATCCTCGGAACCGTCCTCAACGATATCGGGCCGAAGATCAGCCTTCGCGGCTTGCTGCGGCTGAAGTCACAACTGGGCACCCACGCCTCCGAGCCGACCACGTGGGACGAGGCAGAGCAGCGGCTACGCGGTGCTTTGGGGCACCAGTTCCCCGCCTACAGCGATGAGGATTGGGCCCACGCGGCGCGGCTCACCTTCATGGAAAAGAACGGCAAGCCCGCCCAGGCCTACGATCCGGCGATCTTGGACGGCCTTTCTGCCTTTTCAAGCGACACGCCGCCGCCGAACCTGACCGCCCCGTTTCGAGCGCTTGCTCGGCGGCCGATCCTTTTGATCC
>JAHCMG010000314.1 GCA_019192585.1 Devosiaceae bacterium MH13 | reverse complement strand
GGTGCGTTCGAGCCGGTGCGGCTCGATTTCTTCGGTGACACGCTCGAGTCGATCCGGTCGTTCTCGGTCGAGACCCAGCGCTCGCAAGAGACCCGGCGGTCGCTCGAACTGCTGCCGATGAGCGAGGTGCAACTCAACGAGCAGACCATCCGCACGTTCCGCCGCGCCTATGCGGCCCAGTTCGGCGCGCCGTCGCGCGAGGATGTGCTGTACAGCACCGTCTCGTCGGGCCGCCGGGTGCAAGGCATGGAGCATTGGCTTGGCCTGTTCGAGCCCAACCTCGTGCCGCTCACCGAGCATCTACCGGGCTCGCCCATTGTTGTGGACCATCTGGCTGCGGCGTCGCTTGCCGAGCGGCTCGAGACGATCGAGGACTATTACCAAGCCCGCGTCGAGGTTCTCGAACGCCAAGGCGAGCAGGCCGGCTACAAACCCGCGCCGCCAGATGCGCTCTATCTCGATGCGGACGGCTTTGCCGCCATGCAAGAAGGCCGCAGCCGCATCGGCACGAGCCCCTTTGATGCCGGCGACGCGTCGGGCGATGCAGCAGCGCTGGGCAAGGAAGGGCGCTCGTTTGCCGCCGAGCGCGCTGCCACCGAGCGCAACGTTTTTGACGCCGTGCGCGAGCATGCAGCCGCGCTTGTGGGCGAGGGCAAACGCGTTGCCATCGCTTCGTGGACCGAAGGCTCGCGCGATCGTATGGCGCAGGTCCTCGCCGACCATGAGCTGACCAACGCGCGGACCATCGGCGCCCTTTCAGACCTTGATGGCGCCCCAGCAGCCCTGGTGGGGCTTGCCGTGCTGCCCATCGAACGCGGGTTCGAAACCGACAAACTGGCGATCATCTCCGAGAGCGACATTCTCGGCGAGCGGATGGTCCGCGGCACCACGCGGAAGACCAACAAAGACGCGCTGCCCGATGCGGCCACGCTAGGCCCCGGTGACCTCGTCGTTCATGTCGATCACGGCATCGGCAAGTTCGTCGCCATGAAGACCCTCGATGTGTCGGGCGCCCCCGTTGAGTGCCTGGAGCTGCATTATGCCGGCGGCGACAAGCTCTTCTTGCCGGTCACGAATATCGAGCTTCTCACCCGCTATGGGGCCGATGGCACCGAAGCCGCGCTCGACCGGTTGGGCGGCGGCGCCTGGCAGGCGCGCAAGGCCAAGCTCAAGCAGCGCATCCGCGATATGGCGGAGAAGCTCATTAAGATCGCCGCGCAGCGCGCGATGCGGACCGCGCCGGCCATCGATCCGCCCGAGGGCCTGTACGAAGAGTTCGCCGCCCGCTTCCCCTATGATGAGACCGATGACCAGCTCAACTCGATCGAGGCGGTCATCAACGATCTGTCCTCGGGCCAGCCGATGGACCGGCTGGTCTGCGGCGATGTCGGCTTCGGCAAAACTGAGGTCGCGCTGCGTGCAGCGTTCATGGTCGCGCTCTCGGGCCGTCAGGTGGCTGTCGTGGTGCCAACCACGCTGCTCGCGCGGCAGCATTTTGCGACCTTCGAAGAGCGGTTCCGGGGCTTCCCTGTCAATGTCCGGCAAGCCTCTCGCTTTGTCGCCGGCAAACAGCTGAGCGAAACGAAGGCGGGCCTCAAAGATGGGACAGTCGACATTGTTGTCGGCACCCACGCGCTTCTGGGCAAATCGGTGGGCTTCAAAGACCTTGGCCTCCTGATCATCGATGAGGAGCAGCATTTTGGCGTCGCTCACAAGGAGCGGCTTAAAGAGATGCGCGCAGACGTGCATGTGCTGACGCTATCGGCAACGCCGATCCCCAGGACCTTACAATTGGCGCTGACCGGGGTGCGGGAACTGTCGCTGATTGCCACCGCGCCGGTCGACCGGCTGGCCGTGCGCACGTTTGTGTCGCCGCGCGACCCGCTGATCATCCGCGAGACCTTGCTGCGCGAGCATTTTCGGGGCGGCCAGAGCTTCTATGTCGTGCCGCGGATCAGCGATCTCGAAGAGGTCCGCCGCTTCCTCGAAGAGCAGGTGCCAGAGGTCAAGGTCGGGATCGGCCATGGCCAGATGTCAGCCTCCAGCCTTGAGCAGGTGATGGCGGATTTCTACGACGGCAAGTTCGACGTGCTGCTGTCGACAACCATCGTCGAATCCGGCCTCGACATCCCAGCGGCCAACACGCTGGTGGTGCACCGCGCCGATATGTTTGGCCTCGCGCAGCTCTACCAGCTTCGCGGGCGGGTCGGCCGATCGAAAACCCGGGCGTACGCGCTGTTTACGGTGCCCGCCGACAAGGTGATTACCGAGGTCGCTGAGCGGCGGCTGAGAGTTCTGCAGAGCCTCGAGACGTTGGGCGCTGGCTTCCAGCTTGCGAGCCACGACCTCGATATTCGCGGGGCGGGCAACCTTCTGGGCGAAGAGCAGTCCGGCCATATCCGCGAGGTCGGGTACGAACTCTACCAGCAGATGCTCGAAGAGGCGGTCGCGTCCCTGCGCGAAGGCGCCGACGACGATGAGGCTGACGACCAGTGGTCACCTCAGATAACGCTGGGAACGCCGGTGCTCATCCCCGAGGACTATATCCCCGATCTCGAAGTGCGCCTGCAGCTCTACCGCAAGCTCTCGGCGCTAGAAGATGTGGAGGCGATCGACGGGTTCGGGGCCGACATTATCGACCGTTTCGGCCCGCTGCCAGATGCCGTCGAGGGCCTTTTGAAGCTCGTCTACATCAAGGTTTTGTGCCGCCGCGCGGGCATCGAGAAGCTCGACGCCGGCCCCAAAGGCGCCGTGGTGCAGTTCCGCAGCGATGCTTTTGCGAACCCTGCCGGCCTGATGCGCTACATTACCGATCAAGGCACGCAAGCCAAGGTGCGGCCAGACCACAAGCTGGTGTTCACGCGCTCTTGGGCGAAGACCGATGATCGGGTGAAAGGCGCAGCCTTGCTGGCGGCCAAGCTTGCCCGGATCGCGGAAGCGGAATCGCAGGCGGCGTAACGCGCTGACCCTGGCCGGCTATGCGCTCGCGGGCGCTTGCGCGCTGCCCGGTTCGGGTGCGGCAACGCTCATCGCCTCGCTTTCAAGCGCAGCGTCGAGCGCCTCCTCTTGCGCTTGCAGCGTTTCGGGCCGCACAAACGGCTCGAATTGATCGGTCAGAACCCGCCCCGACGCGCCGCGGGGGACGTGTGCAACCAAGTGCAGCTTGGATGGCAAGCCCGCATCACCGACGCCGCTTTCGGCCAGCATGGCGCGAACATCGTCGAGCGTCGGTACACGGGTCGGCAGTTTCGGCCCGCTGTCGCTTGGCACGCGCGGCTGAATGGCCACCTCGACGCGGCTTCCCAGCACCGCATC
>JAHCMG010000313.1 GCA_019192585.1 Devosiaceae bacterium MH13 | reverse complement strand
CGCTCGGAGATGCTTGGGGTGCTGCGCACCGACTACATCAAGTTCGCCCGCGCCCGCGGCCTGTCCGCCCGCGCGGTCAATTTCGGCCACGCCCTGAAGAACACGCTGATCCCGGTGATCACCATCACCGGCTTGCAGCTTGGCTCCATCGTCGCCTTTGCGATCATCACCGAGACCGTCTTCCAGTGGCCGGGCGTCGGGCTAATGTTCATCAACGCCATCAACTTCGTCGATATCCCGGTCATGGCGACGTACCTGATGCTGATCGCCGTCTTCTTTGTGATCGTGAACCTGGTGGTGGACCTTTTGTATTTCGCCGTGGACCCCCGTTTGCGGGTCGAGCGACCGACGTCGAAATAGGGGCGAGGGAAACAGGGATGACGATGCGGGTGAGGAGTGGTGCTTGATGGCTGACTTATCGGTTGATCCCGACAAGGTTGCGCAAAAGCTTGAGGCTGCGAAGGCGGAGGCGCCATCGCTCCTGACACGCCTGAAACGCTCGGACGTCTGGTACTCGTTCACCCGGTCGCCGGTGGCCATCGTCGCGGCGATTGTTGTGCTGGTGATCGTGCTCGCCTCGGTGTTCGCGCCGCTGTTTGCGCCGCAGAACCCGTTCAACCCCGCCGAACTGAACCTGATGGATGGCTTCACGCCGCCAATGGAGCCCAACCAGTTTACGAGCGCGGTTTATTGGCTCGGCACCGATGACCAGGGCCGCGATATCTTCTCGACCATCTTGTACGGCTCGAGAATCTCGTTGTTTGTTGGGGTCTCAGCGGTGGCGCTGGCGATGGTGATCGGCATCGTGCTTGGCCTGGTCGCCGGCTATCGCGGCGGTTGGACCGACATGATCATCATGCGCATCGCCGATGTGCAGCTGACCTTCCCGTCGATCCTCATTGCGCTTCTGGTCTTCGGCATCGCCCGCGGCTTGGTGCCGCCGGACATGCGCAACGATCTGGCGGTGTGGATCCTGATCGTTTCGATCGCCCTGTCGGACTGGGTGCAGTATGCGCGCACGGTGCGTGGCGCGACGCTTGTCGAGCGCAACAAAGAGTATGTGCAGGCCGCTCGTGTGATCGGCGTGCGGCCCTTCGCGATCATGATGCGGCACGTGCTGCCCAATGTCATGGGCCCGGTTCTGGTGATCGCGACCATCGGCTTGGCGCTCGCCATCATTGCCGAAGCGACCCTGTCGTTCCTCGGGGTCGGCATGCCCAAAACCACGCCGTCGCTGGGGACGCTCATCAACACGGGGCAGGACTTCTTGTTCTCCGGTGAGTGGTGGATCTTGTTGTTCCCCGCTCTCACCTTGCTGGCCTTGGCGCTTTCGGTGAACCTTTTGGGCGACTGGCTGCGCGACGCGCTGAACCCGAAACTGAGGTAAGTGATGACCGAGGCGCTGCTGCAAGTCCGAGATCTGGTGGTTGAGTTTCCCACGCGGCACGCCTTGTTGCGGGCCATCGACGAAGTTTCGTTCGATGTGCACCGCGGGGAGGTTCTGGGCCTTGTGGGCGAGTCGGGCGCCGGCAAGTCGATCACCGGCGCGGCGATCATCGGGCTGTTGGAGCCGCCCGGCCGCATCGCTAGCGGCAGTGTCACCCTGGCCGGTGAGCGCATCGATGGGCTGCCGCTTGAACAGATGCGCAAGATCCGCGGCAAGAAGATCGCGATGATTTTCCAGGATCCGCTCACGAGCCTCAACCCGCTCTATTCGATCGGGCGGCAGCTGGTCGAAACCATCACCACACACTTGGACATGACCGACGCTCAGGCGCGCGCCCGCGCGGTGAGCCTGCTCGAAGATGTTGGCATTCCCGCCGCCGCTGACCGGCTCGATGCTTACCCGCATGAGTTCTCAGGCGGGATGCGCCAAAGGGTTGTCATCGCGCTTGCGCTCGCCGCCGAGCCGGAGCTGATCATCGCCGATGAGCCAACGACCGCGCTCGATGTGTCGGTGCAGGCGCAGGTGATCACCTTACTGAAAAAGCTGTGCGCGGAGCGCGGCACGGCGGTCATTTTGGTCACCCACGATATGGGCGTTATCGCCGAAACTGCGAACCGCGTGGCGGTGATGTATTCGGGCCGTATCGCTGAGATCGGTCCGGTGGAAGATGTCGTCCACAAACCGCAGCATCCCTACACGGTGGGGCTGATGGGCGCGATCCCAGACCTTGAGCAGGAGGGCGACCGGCTCGCGCAGATCAAAGGGTCGATGCCGCGGCTCGACCGCCTGCCCGAAGGGTGCGCGTTCAACCCGCGCTGCCCGCATGCCTTTGCGCCTTGCTGTGAGGCCAAGCCTGGCCTTTACGAGGTCGGCGCGTCCTTGGCCGCCTGCTTTCTGCACGATCCCGCGCGGGCATCTGACGCGCAATTGGAGGCCGCGCAATGAGCGGCGCCTTTGTGGAAGTCGAAGACCTGGTCAAGCGGTTCAACGTCTCAAAACCCTGGCTCAACCGGGTGCTCGAACGCTTGCCCGAGCAGACCCTGACCGCCGTGTCCGGCGTATCCTTCGAGATCGAAAAAGGCCAGACATTTGCGCTGGTTGGCGAGTCCGGCTCGGGCAAATCAACGGTCGCAAAAATGGTGATCGGGCTTCTCAATCCGACCGATGGGACGATCCGGATCGATGGGCGCTCGACCAGCGATGCTGCGGAAGCGACGGCGCTGCGCCGGCGCATGCAGATGATCTTCCAGGATCCCTATGCGAGCCTTAATCCGCGTTGGCGGATCGACAAGATCATCTCCGAGCCGATCCGCGTTTTTGGTCTACTGTCTGATGAGGCAGCGATCGACCGGCGGGTGGGCGAACTCTTGGAGCTTGTAGGGCTCGATGCGCGTGACGCGGTCAAGTACCCGCATGAGTTCTCTGGCGGTCAGCGCCAGCGTTTGTGCATCGCCCGCGCGCTGTCTTCCAACCCCGAATTTCTGGTCTGCGACGAGCCGACATCAGCGCTTGATGTTTCCGTTCAGGCGCAGATCTTGAACCTGATGCGGGACCTCCAAGACGAGCTTGGCCTGACCTATCTGTTCATCAGCCACAACCTTGCGGTTGTGCGCTATATGGCGAACCGCATTGGGGTTCTGTACCTCGGCGGTCTCGTGGAAATCTCTGATACAAAAGAGCTTTTTACCGCGCCCGCGCATCCTTACACCCGCATGCTGCTCGATGCCGTGCCCTCCGTTGCGCAGGTTGGCCGGGTGCGGCAGCCGGTGCAAGGCGAGATCCCCAACCCGATCAATCCGCCATCGGGCTGCGTTTTCCATCCGCGCTGCCCGTTCGCCAATGATCGGTGCAAGGCGGAGGTGCCCGCGCTCAAGGTGCATGACGGCCGCTCGATCGCGTGCCATGCGGTCGACGAGGGTCGCTTGCCGATCGGTGCCGAGGCCGCCGCGGCCTAACCTACCACCTTTAGCGGGCGGCGAGACCCGCCTTTGCTAGCAGTTTGGGGATGGCTTTCTTCATCTTGAAGAAGCCCGCCGTCGCGAGCCGATGGGCATCGCGATCCCAAGCGCGGTGAACCTCACGGAGCTGCACATCGCTGTCCCAGGCACCGGTGCGGACAAATGTTCCCTTTGTTCCGATCATCGCCTTGGGAAGTGCCAAACATGGCAGGCCTTTGTCGCGACACAGTTGCGCAATGGCGCCGAGGTCGGGCTCGCATCTGGTGTGCTCAGCACCAAGCGCACCGCTTAAACGCGCGGCGGCATCTTCAAACGCATCGCGGGTAAAAGCAGAGGCGATGTCCCCGCTATTGAGTTCCGCTTCTTGCGGCACCGGCCCCGCGTTGATGATCAGCTGTGGCAGGTTGCTCTCAAACCCCGGCCAGCTCTCGGGGTGGAGGTCATCACTGGTCAGCAGCAGCGCATAGGGGCCGTCGGGCACCCGCGCCTGGCCCTCGGTGGGCGGCAGCGGTGCGGGGATATCATCGTCTTCCATCAACGGTTCGGCGAACGGCGCCAAATTGCTCGGCCGGAAGCGTCCGCCGGTGAATTTTTCGATATTGTCGGCCCGCGCCAGATAGGTTTTGCCGCGCGTGTGCAGGCCACCCACCCAGCGCCACGATAGGGTGTTCGATGCCGGGTCGGCATCGACCAGGTGGCGGTAGAAAAAGTCGGCGCCCAGAGCCCAAGGCAGGCGCAGCGTGAAGATCCAGATGGAGGCGAACCACATGCGCGCGTGGTTGTGCAGCCAGCCGGTTTCAACAAGCTCGCGCGCCCAATCGTCAAAGCCGTCAATGCCCGTGCGGCCCTCGATGGCCTCGTGGTAGTCGCGGCGCAGGGCACCATCTTTTTCGACGTCCTCAAAAGCGCGCGTGCGAGCGGTCAGGTACCGGTCCCAGATGGCGGGCCGCATCTCGAGCCAGCCCTTGAAATAGGTGCGCCCGTA
>JAHCMG010000312.1 GCA_019192585.1 Devosiaceae bacterium MH13 | reverse complement strand
CAATGCGCGCTGTCGCGAGCAGTTGCTTAACGCGCCTTAGCGAATACTGGGCTCTTCTTAACCGCACTCATTAACTGCGCAATCGACTTTGATTTGGCGTAGCGGCAAGGCGTTGCTACGGTTGATAAAAGTCGAATTGTGTGAGGCGTTTGCCCATGTCTGGGCTCCAAAATACAACCGCAGATCAACCGGCCGCAGATACGGTCGCGCTGTACGCTGCGTTGGCCGAAGTTCTGCGAACAAGCGATAAGGATCGGCTCGCGCGCCACCTTGGCCTTGTGAGCGCGGATGCGGCCGAAAACCTGATCAGCCATCCCGATGCGCTGTTCCGGCTGTGCGAACGGCTGGCCGAAGGCTGCGGGACGATGGATCACGCCGTTGCCATCGACGCTGCCGCGCAACTGTTTCGCAGCCCGGCGCGCGCAACGCCTGCCCCCACCCCACGATCCGTTCTGGAGTGAGGTGACGCCATGGTGAAAGTTCTTTCAAGCCGCCGCGTTGCCGAAGCGACCGGCCAGTCCTCGTCTTTCGGTCTCGATGCCTTGGTGGCACCGACCGCCGATGATCTTTTGGCGCTGACCCAAGCCGCGCTGGGCGATATCGACCCGCCGCTTTGGCTGGCGCCGGCGCAGCGCGAACAGCTGCGCATGGCCTTGCGGTCGCGTCTGGCGGGCCAATTGGCCGGCACGGCACCGGGGGCATCCACATCCCCATCCAAGGGAGGTGTGGCATGAACGTTGTCAATCGTCCGCAGTCCCTGCCCAGCTACGCGCCGCGCCCGGAGCGCCCGACCAAGGTGCTCGGCACCAACGATCTGACGCGCTGGAGCGCCGATGAGCTGGGGCTGGCGATTGCCCTTGCCCGCCGGCCCGCGTCCTTTGTGGGCGGTATCAGCGGCGTGCGCGTGGCTTTGCAGCCGCTGCTGGAACACGAGATCGATCCGGTTTTGGCCCATGTGCCGCTGGAAACGCCCGATGGTCACTGCACGCTGCATGTCAGCGCCGAGGCGCTTGATGCGCTCGCCGGGCTGATGTCGCCGCACGAAAAGAGCGTCAAAGGGCTCGGCCGCTCGGTCTCCCTTGATGCGCTCGAGGCGCTTCTGGTTGGCCTTCTGGCGCCCGTCGATGGGCTCAAAGTTGGCCGTGCTGCCTGGATTGAGGAGCCGGTCAGTGGCGCCAGCGCGGCGATCCGCTTTGGCACGGCGACCATGCCCGTCTGGGGCGCGAGCGCGGGCCTGGTGACGCTCTATCGCCTCATCGCGGCGACCGATCGCGGCCTGCACTCGCCTGCGCTGAACCCGAGCACTGGGTCAGCCGCGAAAGAAACGGTCGGCGTTCAAGCGGAGCGCTTGTTCGGCCAGGTGGAGCTCAGCCCGCAAGAGCGCGTTGCGCTCGAAGTGGGCGGCGGCATTCTGGTGGATACCGTTTGGCCCAATGGGCTGGTGGCTTTGGGCCGCAAGTTCGTCAAAGTGGGCGGCGGTTGGCGCGAGATGCCCAACCTGCGCAAAGGCAAGGCGCTCGTCTTGCGGGCGAACCATGCGATCCAGGCGCTCAGCGACCCCGAGCTTGGTCTGTTGCCCCCTTCGAACCGTCAGTTGGACCTCGTCGATGGGCACACCGTCATCGGGACTGGCCGTTTGGTGCCGGGCCGCGTCGACGAGCGCGACACGCTGATCTTCAAGATCGACCAACTGCACTAATTTCTGAGACTTGGGGGAGCGCCGCAGGCGCCTGCCTAATCTGAAGGCGCGAGAGCTTACGCCGCCTTGGCCGCGGACCGCACCCGGGGCATGGCCGCCAGCTCGCGCACGACCTCGTCCGCCCACAGCGCACAGCCTGTTTCGTTGACGTGGAACCCATCGCGGGCAAAGCCCTCGATGGGGAACGTGTCATGGCGGGTGAACCGCGCGATGCCTCGCGAGGCGCAAAGGCAGGCCGCATGGGCGTCGATCACATCGGACCGCCAGCTCAAAAACGTTTTGAGAGGCTGCGGCAGCAGCGGAATGACCTTCAGCGGCACGATGGGGCAATGGGCGATCAATGCGCTTGGGAAACGCGCCTTGAGCGAATAGATCAGGGTGCCGAAGTTGCGCGAAAAGTCGGCCGCATTGACCAGGTTCTTGGCATCGTTGACGCCGATCACCAGCACCACAAGGTCGAACCGGTCGCGCGGCAGATGGCGCAGGACATGGTCGCGAATGTCGGCGGCCGTGGCCGAGCTGCTGCCGGCAATGTGCAGCGAGATCCGGCGGTTGAGAGCCTTGGACAGGCCGGTGCCGATCTTCACGGCAAGGCCGTCATCAAGGTCGGCCGTCCCCACGCCCGCAACCGTTGAATCGCCCAAGACCAGCACCCGGTAGGGCGAGCCCTCCCCTTGCGGGCCGATTTTGCGCAGCATCGGTCCCGATGGTGGCATCAGCCGGGTTTGCCGGAACCGCACCCACAGGGCTTGCGGCAGGCAGACCGGGAACATCGCCCAACTCGCCCAGCCACGCACGGCGGTCGATTTGACGCGCGCGACAAACGGGTTGTCGCGCGGTTGGGTGAGCGGATCTTTCATGGCGTCGAGGCGGCCCTTGG
>JAHCMG010000311.1 GCA_019192585.1 Devosiaceae bacterium MH13 | reverse complement strand
CGATCACGATCACCGCGACGATCAGCCAAAGAATGAGCTGTCCTATCAACTGTCCGGTCATCTTATCCTCCCATCGAGCTGCGTGTTTCAGCGACCCGTGATGCGCTTGAACGCGCGTGTTTGTTCTGTCAGTGCCACTTCGGTCGGCAGCCTCTCCATGGAGGAGGCGCCGTAGAAACCGTGGCAGGTTTCTGCGCGCTCAAGCACGTATTGCGCGTCTTCCGGCATCGCGACGGGGCCGCCGTGGACCAAGATGATCGCGTCCTTATTGACCGCCAACGCGGCGCTCGCCCACTCGTCAACAAGACCGGGGCATTGCTCGAGCGTCACCGCCGTGTCGGCCCCAATGGCGCCGCCGGTCGTGAGGCCCAAATGGACGACGATGACGTCCGCTCCCGCCTCTGCCATCGCCTTGGCGCTCTCAGGGTCGAATACGTAAGGCGTTGTGAGCATGTCGCGCTCGTGCGCGAGGCGGATCATGTCCACCTCATGGCCAAAGCCCATGCCGGTCTCTTCAAGGTTGGCGCGGAAGGTGCCATCGATCAGGCCAACGGTCGGGAAGTTCTGAACACCCGAGAAGCCAACGCGTTTGAGTTCATCAAGGAACACCGGCATCAGGCGGAACGGATCGGTCGCGCAGACGCCGGCAAGCACCGGGGTGTCTTTGACGATGGGCAGAACCTCGCCCGCCATTTCCATGACGACGGCGTTCGCATCGCCATAGGGCATCAGGCCCGCAAGGCTGCCGCGACCGGCCATGCGGTAGCGGCCCGAATTGTAGATCACAATCAGATCGATGCCGCCGGCCTCCTCGCATTTTGCGGACAGGCCGGTGCCTGCGCCACCACCGATGATCGGCTCGCCGGCGGCGATCATGGCGCGGAATTTTTCGAGAATTGTCTTGCGTGGAATCATCGGTTGGCTCGTTTGCCTCGTGTTGTTCGCGTGCCGTGAAGCGCACGGTATGTGTCGACCACGGTTGCCGCGAAGGCGGGGTCGTTGATGTGATGAGAAACGGTGATGAGCTGTCGGTTGCTCGTTTCGCGAACGGTTGCGCGCAGCGCGTCAAACAGCGCTTTGCGCGCCTGCGGGTCGTGGAACGCTTGCCCCGGCGCGTCGAGCGCTGAAACGCCGCCTTCGGTGAGGTAGAACCGCACCGGGCCTTCCATCTCGTTGAGGCGGCTACCAATCCGCTCACCGATCGCCCGGCATTCCTCGGGCGTCGTGCGCATGAGCGTCACTTGCGGGTTGTGCTCGTAGAACAGACGCCCATCGAACTGATCAGGCACCGTCTCGGGCGCGCCAAAGTTGACCATATCCGTCGCGCCAACCGAGCCGACATAGGGCATGCGGGTGCGGATCACCGCGCCGAACCGGTCTTCGGTCGCCGGGAAGACGCCGCCCACCAGCATGTCGCACACTTCGGTGGTGGTAATGTCGATGACGCCGCTGACTTTGCGCGAGTCGATCAGCTTCTCCATCGACTGGCCGCCAATGCCGGTGGCGTGGAACACCAGGCAGTCGGCTTCATCCTTGAGATGACCGACGATCTGCTGGACGCAAGGTGTCGTGACACCGAACATCGTCAGCCCAATCGCGGGTTTTGAGCCCGGCCGCCCGCGCGCTTCGCGCCGCGCTTTGACCATGCCAACGATCGCGTTGGCGCCGTTGGCAAGCACCTCTTCGGTGAGCGCGTTGAGGCCCTGCACATCGGCAACCGAGTGCATCAGCGTGATGTCGGAGGGGCCGACATATTGCGCCGTCTGACCCGAAGCGACCGTGGAAACGATCAGCTTCGGCAGGCCGACGGGAAGCGCCCGCATCGCTGGCGAGACGAGCGCGGTGCCACCCGAGCCACCGGCCGACAGAACACCAGCAATACCCGACTGCCGCTCAATCCAGCGCTCAAAGGCGAGCACCATGCCCGCGACCGACGAGCCCCGGTCACCGGTAAACACACCTGAGGCGCCACGTGGGTGAAAGGCTGCAATCTGATGGGCGGGAACTTCAGCGCCCGAATGCGCACCCGAGGTCGACAAATCGACCATGCGGACAGGCAGGCCTGCGTTGCGGACAATGTCGCGCATGTACCGCAGTTCTTCGCCCTTTGTATCGAACGTTCCGGCGACGAGTACGACGCTTTCACCCGGGCTCGTCAGCGGCCGGATTTCAACCTGCTCAACGCTCCGGCCAACCGTGCTGCTGGCCGGGCTGACCGAGGTCTCCACCCGCGCCATACGCTCCAGCTGAGCGACCGGCACGGGCTGGGACCAGCGCGTCGGGGGGACGGGATTGGCGTTGTAGATCTTCTTTGCGGCTGGCTGCGATGCGCCACCGGATTCGGTATTGGTTGCGCTCGCCGGCGCACCGTCTTCGCCCTCCGGCGTGTCGTCATGACCGTGGCGGCCAACGCCGAGAAGACGCTGCTGCAGGTCGCGGTCACCAGCCAGTTCCGCCGCTGGGGCCATACGGGCGATCTGCCCATTGACCATGATGGCCACCTGATCGGCCACGGCGCAGGCGACGCCGATATTCTGCTCGATCACGAGCACTTCCATATCGCCTTCTTCAGCGAGACGGATCAGCATCTCTTCAACCTGATCGACGATCACCGGCGCGAGGCCCTCGGTCGGCTCGTCCATCACCAAGAGGCGCGGGTTGGCCAGAAGCGCGCGGGAGATGGCCAGCATCTGCTGTTCACCACCCGACAGCTGCGCGCCGCCATTGCTCTTACGCTCGGCAAGCCGCGGGAAGGTCGCATAGACCCGCTCAACGGTCCAAGCGCCGCCGGACTTGGCGATCATCTTCAGGTGCTCGTCGACGCTCAGCGACGGCCACAAGCGGCGCCCCTGCGGCACATAGCCGATCCCCATCCGGGCGATCTCGGTCGGGTCCTTGCCGACGAGCGACTGACCGCCGAAGGAAATCGAGCCGCCAGCCACCGGCACCAAGCCCATAATGGCTTTGCACAGCGTCGTCTTGCCCATGCCGTTGCGGCCAACGACGGACAGAACGCCGGAGTCTAGGCGCAAATCCACGCCCTGCAGCGCGTGCGACGCGCCGTAGAAAACGTTGAGCCCTTTGATGTCGAGGGCGGCTGGGCCGGAGCGTTGCGCGGTCGCCATCACTCGTCACCATGCCCAAGGTAAAGGGCCTGCACCTCGGGATCGTTCTCGATCTCTTCCGGGGTGCCTTCTTTGAAGACGCGGCCATTGTGCATCATGGTCACGCTCTCAGCGACGCGCAGCGCCACGTCCATATCGTGCTCGATGATCACGTAGCCGATATGGCCGGGAAGCGAGGTCAGGATGTTGATCAGCTCGCGCCGTTCGGTCGGCGACAGGCCTGCGGCGGGCTCATCAAACAGGATGAGGCGCGGCGCGCCGGCGAGCGCAAGGGCGATCTCAAGCTGGCGTTGCTGCCCGTAGCTCAGCTCCGACACCAGCGTATCGGTCGCTTCGGTGAGGTTCACCGCGGCAATCAGTTCTTCCACCCGCGTGCGCACGGGATCAGACGCCCGGGTGCGGAACAGCGAGAACCGTCCCCGCGAAACGCCTCTGCAGGCGAGATACACATTGTCTGAAACGGTGAGCCCACCGAACAGGAGGCTGATCTGGTAGGTGCGGCGTAACCCGCGACGGATGCGCTCATAGGCCGGGAAGCGCGAGACATCCTCGCCGAATAGGCGGATGGTTCCGCTCGTGGGGAAGAAATCGCCGGTCACGCAGTTGAAGAGCGTCGTCTTGCCTGCCCCATTCGAGCCCAAAACCGCACGCCGCTCGCCCGAGCGAACAGTCATGGTGATGTCGGAAATGGCCGCGAGAGCGCCAAACAGTTTGGTGACGCCACGCAGCTCCAGCGCGTTGCCTGAACTGACCGAACTGAGGTTCGTGGTTGGGCTGGGGATGGCGATCACACTCAAGGCGCATCACCCCCCGAAGCGCTTTCGCCGGTCAGCGGATCACCCCGCTTGGCGCGCCGCGCTCTCCAGCGGTCCCAAAGGCCCAAAATGCCATCGGGCGAGAAGAACACGATGGCCAGGAAGCCCAGTCCAATAAGGAGGTTGAACCGCTCGCCCGACATGCCGATCGACAACAAAAAGTCCGGCGCGAAGGTGCTCAGGACCACATAGATGATCGCGCCGATAAACGCGCCGATGGGCCGGCCGATACCGCCAATGACGGCGATCACCAGAATATCGATCACAGCTGCGATGCCCGCGGTACCCGGGGCGATCTGCGCGTTCTGCCAAACAAGCAAGATGCCGCCCACCGCTGCGATGACGCTCGCAAATGCGTAAGCCGCAATCCGATGCGCGACCACATTGTAGCCAAGCGCCGCCATGCGCCGTGGATTGTCGCGCACCCCTTGCAGCACCAGCCCAAACGGCGCGCGCGAGACATAGACCACCGCGAGATACGCGATCGTCGCGCACCCCAAGGTGAGGTAGTAGAACGGCATCGGCTGGCGCCAATCGACGCCAAAGAGCTCCGGCGGAACAACCAGGTTGAAGCCCGTATAGCCGTTAAAAATCGAGTAGTTCTGCCGGGTGAAGTAGAAGAAGGCCGACGCGATCGCCAGCGTGATCATGATCGTGTAGATGCCCTCGGTCCGCACAGCCAAGGCGCCGACAAGGGTGCCAAAGATGGTGGCGATCAAGATCGCCAGCGGTAGGTAGACCCACCAAGGCATGCCAAGCGAAAGGTCGGAAATGCCTGAGAAGCCGAAAATGGCCACCATGTAGCCGGCCATTGCTGCTACTGACATCTGGATCAGGCTGACCATGCCGCCATAGCCGGCAAGGAACATCAGCGACAGGGCGATCATGCCCAGGATGAAGGTCCAGCCAAACACCTGGAACAGGACGAAATCATTGGCGACCGCGGGCATGAACAGAAGCGCCGCCGCCAGCACCCACCAGCCGGTGGAGATACCTTCGTACCAGCTCCGGCTCCGCGGCGTGGCGTCAGCGCTCCGGTCAGGGTTCTCGATCACGGCCATGGTCTACCTCGCGCTCCCAAGCAGACCCTGCGGCCGGAAGGCCAGCACAAGTGCCATGATCAGGAAGGTGAAGACGACCGAATAGGTCGGCGCGTAAACCAGCCCGAGCTGCTCTGAGAGCCCAATGATGAGCGCTCCGATGGCTGCGCCGGGGATCGACCCCATGCCGCCTACGATCACCACCACGAGCGATGCCAACAGGAAGCGCGTGTCTTCGCCCGGGCTTAGTGACTGGAACGTGCCGCCGACAATGCCCGCAATGCCGGCAAGGCCCGCACCGAACGCGAAAACGGCAAGGAAGATGTACTGAATGCGCACGCCCGACGCGGCCAGCATCTCGCGATCATCTACCCCGGCGCGCACGAACATGCCAAGCCGCGTCCGGTTCAGGAGGAGCCACATGCCAATGCCGATCACGATGGCGGCCAGGAGGATGGCCATGCGGACGGCCGGGTAGCGTAGATAGACGATCTCGCCACTGTCGCGGATCGACGAGATGATCGGCAGTGTCATCGGTCCCGAAAGCCAATCGGGCGCGAAAATCGTGTAGCTCTGCCCGCCCCAGTACCAGAGCATCAGATCGGCCAGCACGACCGACAGGCCAATCGTCACCATGGTCTGGCGCAGGTCTTCGCCATCCATGCGGCGGAACACTTGGTGTTGGAGGACGATGCCCACAGCCGCGACGATGATGAACACGATCGGGAAGGTGATCAGCCACGAGCCGGTGAACTCTGAGATCTCAAAGCCGAGATAGCCGCCGAGCAGATAGAGTGAGCCGTGTGCAAGGTTAACGTTACGCATCAGGCCGAAAATCAGCGTGAAACCCGAGGCCACCAGGAAGTAGAGCGCGCCAAGTGTGACGCCACCAAAGATGGCGTTCAGAAAGATGCGCTTACGGCCAAGCGTCTCCTCCATCTGCGGCGACCATGGGGTGAAGATCAACCACAGAAGGACGGCGAGGCCGAGAACAATGATGAAGGTCCAGACGGGGTGTCGGGATGCGAATCTTGCCATCGAAAAGCGCTGCTCCTTTGGGCGTGAAAGCTACCGCTACAGGGCCCAGGAACGCATACCCCACAGTCTGTTCATTGCGCCCAAGGTCCAGAAAAGTTCGGATTTTCAGGGGCTCAGCGAGCACCCGCCCGTTTGGCGCTGCGGGCTGCGAGGGGTCGCTTAGCCCGCCAGGGTGCTCTCAATTGACTGCACGCTGCGCCGGTAGTTCGACGGCGGCACAACACCGTTTGAGATGAAGAACCGCGAAAAGCTCGCCTGGCTGGAGAAGCCCAGATCATAGCCGATATCGGCAACCGGGTCCTGGGTTGAGCTGAGCTGGTCGATTGCCCGCTCCATCCGCAGCGCGTTGAGATAGAGGTTCGGCGTCAGCCCAACCTGGGTGCGGAACAGCTTGTAGAAATGCGGCCGCAACAGGCCGACTTCGCGCGCGATATGGTTGAGCTCCAGCTCTTTTCCGATCGCGCTTTGCATCAAGCGGATGGCGTTGCGGATGCGGAAATCACGGCGATTGGTCTCTGGCCCAGTAAAGGCAGCGCCGCGCTCGGTCCACTGCCACGATTGGTCATAGGCCGCCTGGGTCAGCGTGCACAGCCGGTCTTCGAGCAGAGGATCATCCTGCTCATGATCGAGCATCACCTGCCCCGTCTCTGCGACAAGGCGCGCGAGATAGTCAGTCACCTCTACGCCGCTCCGGCCGAACTGCATGGACGCAGAGACTTGGCGCGCCGCTTCAAGGAACCAGCCGGGCCGGATGTACAAAACCAGCGCCAAGGTCGGCGTGCTGGTTGTCAGCGGCTCGTAATAGTGGGCCTGCCACGGGCTGACCGCGACGGCCTGTCCTGGTGAAATGGGGAAGACCTTGTCTTCGATGACCATCTGCCCGGACGGACCGGCGACGTGGAACACCAAGTGCCCCTCGCGGTGGCCATGGGGCGCCATTTTGCGGTCCATGGCATACATACAGACGCGGCCAAAAGCGCCGTGAAAGACGGCGATCGCGTTGCTCATTGTTTCCACCCTGACGGTATTCTTGTGATACCTTGGTTCTTACGTACAGTTCCGCACTTCCCAAACGAGGTCAAGCCGCAGTGCGGTAAGCCGCGGCCAACGCCCGGTTGCAAAGCGCTCACATGGCTTGCCTCAAAAGGTCTCTATAATCCTTATGCGTGGCGTGCCGCGGGTTGGTGAGGTTGGCGGGGTCAGCCGCCGCCCGGCGCGCGACGCTTTCCACCTGATCATCGTTCAGTTCCAGGCTGGCAAGCCGTTCGGGCAAGCCGAGCCGACGACCCATGGCGGATAGGCCATCGGCGACCGCGATCGTGCCGGGTAGCGCCATGGCCTTGGAGATCAGCTCGTAGCGTCCGCCGACCGCCGGCGCGTTGAACGCCAAAACAGGCGGAACCACCGCGGGGTAGAACCAGCCATGGCTGCCGGCGCCGAGCCCCTCATCTTGGGTGGCGCGAGCAAGCGCTTCCGCGCCGCCAAACCCCTTTTGCGCCGCAAGGCCCGCATTGAGCGCCACCGCGAGAAGCTCGCGATGGGCATCGAGGTCATTGTCGCCCTGGACGGCGCGTTCAAGATAGAGCGCCGAGCGCCGCATGCCCTCAAGCGCGATACCATCGGCGGGCGGGTTGTAGGCCGTCGCCAGAAAAGCTTCGACGCAGTTCACAAGCGCTTTGAAGCCGTGCGCAGCAAGCGTTTCCTTTGGCGTGCCCAGCGTCATGGTCGGATCGCACAGGATCGCGGCTGGCAGGGCCGGCTGCCGCCACTGTGACAGTTCAACTTGCAGGCCGGGCATGTGGACGGGACCCAGGCCAACGCTCGCCACAGAGGTCGGAACGGTGATGATGGCGGGACGGCTGGCGCGGTCCTGACGCGCCGCGAGCAAACGGCCGAAGTCCATCACCGTTTTGCCGCCGATGCAGACGATCGAATCGCACCCGCCGAGTTTGATCAGGTCGCTGGCGGCGGCGAGCCGGCCTGACGCTGTGGCATCATCTAGCTGCGGAAAATCAGCGTGCGTGCATTGGGGCGGTAGCGCGTCATGCACGCGCTCCAAAATGCGGGGCATGACCGCATCACCATCGGTCAGCAACAGTGGGCGGGTGCTCGATACCCTTAGAAGGGCCTCGGGCAGAGCATCCTCAAGCACACCGTCGGCAAAATGGACGCGTGTGAGAAAGGTGATCAACGACATGCGCAGTCCCTCTTGGTGGGGCCTCTGGTGTCGGCGAAGCTCGGCGCGTGGTGCGCGCCGAGCCTCATTGTGTTGCGAAGGGCGCCTGTCCTAGGCGCAAACCAGCCACAAAGCCCGATCGTTGGGGCTAGAGCTGGCAGGAGCATCGGAGCGGTCCGCGTGGCTTAGGCGAGCAAAGCAAGCCTGGGCGCGCGAACCGCTCTCGTTTGGCTGCCGGTTAGCCGGCACCACCCAGTGCAGCGCAGTCCGGCGTGTCACGCGAGGGCAAGCCCATGGCGCGGAACTCGTCCGCTGTCATGCCCAGCGTCTGGTTGACGCCTTCCTGGGTTGCCACCAGCTGGTTGGTTAGCCCGCCATCGCCATCTTCAACAACTTCGTTGATGAAAACGGTGCCGGTCGCCTGACGGTTTTCGTTGAGTTCAACGACACCAAGCGGGGTTTCAAGCGGCATGGTCGCGAGCGCTTCTTGGAATGCCGCAACGTCTTCGACATTACCATCGACCGCTTCGAGGGCCTGGATGGCAGCGATGGCCGCCACATAGTAGCCAACACCGAACAGGGACGGCGACGGGAAGCGCTCATCTTCGGGGAAGGCTGCCTGGTAGCGCGCGACATAATCCGTCCAAGCCGGATCGGTGTTGTCGCTTGCAACCGGGCCAGAGGTCGGCGTGCCGATCAAGGCATCCTTGGCGCGGCCGCGCGAGGTCAGAACCGTCTGGTCGGCCATGATGGTGCCGCCGATCAGGTTCGTTTCCGCGCCAGCTTGCTGGTACTGGTTGAGGAAGTTGATGGCATCGGTGCCGCCAACGCCCAGGTAGATGGCATCGACATCATCGGGCAGCGCCGCGATCACGCCACCAAAGTCCGAAGACCCGAGCGGAACCCAGAAACGCTCGGCGATCTCACCGCCAGCGCGGCAGAAGTCGACGGCAAAACCGAGGAAGTTGGTGTAACCGAACGAATAGTCAGCCGAGACGGTCGCAACGCGGGTCCAGCCCTTCTCTTCCACCACATAGGTGCCAAGGCCAGCGCCCCACTGGGCACCGTCCAGGTTGAAGCGGAAGAAGTTTTCGGCCGGATCAACCCAGGTTGTTTCCAGCGCACCGGAAATACCGTTGATGATCGTCACATCCGGAACGGTCTTGGCGTAGTCACGCAGCGCGATCCCTTCGGAGCCCGACAGCGGCCCGAGGATGATATCAACACCGTCCTGCTCAACCAGCTTGCGCGCCTGGCGCACAGCGGTGTCCGGCGTGGTGTCGGACGGAGCGACAACATATTCGATTGCCCGGCCGTTGATTTCCATCCCGGCTTCTTCAAGGGCCATCTCGACATTGCGGACGCCATCTGCGCCGCCTTCGGCGAATGCGCCTTCCAAGGCAACCAGGATGCCGATGCGGATCGGATCATCTTGGGCAAGGGCAGTCGACGGAAGGGCGACGGATGCCGCCAGCGCTGCCGTTACGAGAACCTTTTTCATGGGTGTCTCCCTATGCAGATGCGCAGGCTCTTGTTTCGTTGAGCGGTTGCCGAATCCGCCGCCTGCACGAAGCGTTCGTCAACACGCCGCGAGCCTAGGCAAGCACGAGCGCGGCAACGACCACCCACGGTTTCGCTCAATACCCTACGGTCTGTTTTTTTGCGGATGTCGGCGCGGTTCGCGCTAGCGCAGATCGTCCGGCAGCAGCGAGGCGGGCATGCTCTGGTAGCAAACCGGGCGCAGCCAACGGCGGATCGAGAGCGTGCCGACCGACGTCGCACCAAAATTGGTCGACGCGGGGTACGGCCCACCATGGACCATGGCATCGGCCACTTCCACACCGGTTGGGAAACCGTTGGCGAGCACGCGCCCGGCTTTCCGTGACAGGATGGGAAGCAAGCCTTGGGCCTGATCAACGTCCGCATCGTCCATCTGAAGCGTGCAGGTCAGCTGACCTTCCAAGCTTCTTGCGATCTCGGCCATCTGCTCGGCGCCGCTTGCCCGGACCACCAGACCCAGCGGGCCGAACACCTCATGCGCTAGCGCGGGGTTGGCGAGCCAATCATCCGCCGACACCTCGAAAAGATCGGCAATCGCCTGGCGGCCGGGACAGTCACGAGAGAGAATCTCGCGGACACCCGTCGCGCTGGCAATGCTGTTGCGGCCATCTCCATAGGCTTGCGCGATGCCATCGGTCAGCATGGTCTGGGCATCCATGCCCGCCATCGCTTGCTTGGTCGCCTCGATAAAGGCGTCCGCGCCCTCTCCGTCCGGCACAATGGCGAGGCCTGGATTGGTGCAGAACTGCCCTGCCCCCATGGTCAGCGAGCCTGCCCAGCCCTGCCCGATCGCGCCGCCGCGCGCGGCAAGCGCGTGGGGCAAAATGAACATCGGGTTCACCGAACCCAGTTCGCCAAAGAAGGGGATCGGTTCTGGCCGCGCTGCGCACAGATCGAATAGCGCCCGGCCACCGCCAAGCGATCCGGTGAAACCAACCGCGCGGATCAAAGGATGCTTCACCAGCGCCTCGCCAACCTGCCGATCGCCACCCTGGACCAGCGAAAAGGCGCCTGCATGGACACCGCTGGCCTTGATCGCCGCGTCGATGGCTTGGGCGACCAACTCACCGGTACCCGGATGCGCGCCATGGCCCTTGACGACAACGGGGCAACCCGCAGCCAAGGCGGACGCCGTGTCGCCGCCCGCCACAGAAAAAGCGAGCGGGAAGTTCGACGCACCAAAGACAGCAACCGGCCCGGTCGGCATTTGGATGACACGAAGGTCCGGGCGCGGAAGCGGCTCACGGTCCGGCAGGGCGCCATCATGGCGAACGTCGAGATACTCGCCCTTCTCGATATGGTCGGCAAAAAGCCGAAGCTGGCCAACCGTGCGGCCCCGCTCACCGATCAGACGGGCCTCGGGAAGACCGGTTTCTTTCGTGCCCATCTCGGTTATCGCATCGCCGCGCGCGTCAATCTCCGAAGCGATCGTCCGCAAGAAAGCAGCCCTGGCGCTGCGCGACAGGCCGCTGTAGCTCGCAAAGGCGTCCTCAGCCGCCTGAACCGCCTGATCCACCAGCGCGGGGTTGCCGCGTGCGAACCGGTCTGGCGTGCCGCTTGCGGGCGCATTCTCAAAATGGGCATCCGCATCAACCCAAGAGCCAGCGATGAGGTGTTTTCCGATGAGCACGGTCAGAGTTCCTTTGGTTCGGTTGCCGCGTGCCGGGCCCTAGAGGAGGCCGCGCTGGGCGAGGTTGGTCATCAAGGCACGCGCGCCGAAGGTCCAGGGCGGGCAGTGCGTGGAGAGATCGACAGTGTTGGTCAACGTGCCCAGTGCGGGCGAGCTGATCGAAACGGTGTCGCCGATTTTGTGCGTGAACCCCTCACCCGGCGCGCCTTCGGGGTCGCGATCTTGGGTTGGGGCGAACAAGGTGCCTAAGAAGAGCATCAACCCATCGGGATATTGGTGATGCGCACCGATGGTCTGCGCCACCAAGTCTTCGGGATCGCGGCTGATCTGATCCATGGCCGAGTGGCCGGTCAGCTCGAACCCATCCGTGCCCGTCACGCGCAATTCGAGAACCGCGCGCCGCACATCATCCAGTGAGAACGTCTCATCGAACAGACGGATGAACGGCCCGATCGCACAAGAGGCGTTGTTGTCCTTCGCCTTCGATAGTAGCAGCGCTGAGCGCCCCTCAATGTCGCGCAGGTTCACATCATTGCCCAAGGTGGCACCCACGATGGCGCCCTTTGACGTCACGGCCAGGACAACCTCTGGCTCCGGGTTGTTCCAGGTGGATGATGGGTGCAAGCCAATCTTGGCACTGTGGCCGACCGAGGAGAGCACCTGGGCTTTGGAAAACACCTCGGCGTCCGGCCCGATGCCGACCTCCAGGTATTGGCTCCACAGGCCCTCAGCGATGAGCGCGCCTTTGACGGCATTTGCTTCGGGAGACCCGGGCTTGAGATCTTTGAGCGAACGGCCGATCAGCGCGCCGATTTGGTTGCGGATGCCTTCAGCTGCAGCGGGATCGCCCGCCGCCCGCTCTTCGATCACGCGCTCGATCATTGAACCCGCAAAGGTAACGCCGCAGGCTTTGACGGCGTGCAGATCGCAGGGCGCGAGCAGCCGGACGCCCGACACCTGCCCGTTGAGCAAGTCCTCCAACGCGCACAGCGCCTGGCCAGCCGCGTCGCGCACATAGGCGGCAGGCTCTGCCATCTCGCAGATATCGCGCACGGTGGGGCCGGCTTGGCTCGTGATGTCGAACACCGAGCCGTTGAGAACCGTGACCACACACGGCCCCCCTTCAGGCCCGACATCGTCGCGCCAGACCCGACCGAGCAAAAGCCCGTCCTTTATACTCATCAGCCCTCCCCCGGGGTTACGCGTGCCACGCCCATTTGTTGGTTGCGCTGTTCCTAAGGTTCATCGCGCGCGGTCGGCAAGCCCTTCAGGCCGCCAACCGGTTCGCCTGAGTGTCAGCGGATGAATTGCTCGACAAAGGCTTCGCCGAGCCCACAATCGCGATAGTGCTTTCGGCACATGTCGATCTTTGTGAACACGTCCTCGTAGCCGAGCACCTCGCCATACGGGTCGACGTAACACATCACGCCATTGACCTGGAAAAAGGTGATCATCTCATCGACCCCTTCTGGGACGATCAGGGTGTGCGTCTCGCCGGGTGGCTCATAAACATAGGCCCCGGGGGTCGCTTCCCAATCATGCTCAAGATAGTGCCAGCGCCCCTTGAGCACCCAGCCGTGCACCGCTTGCGGGTGCCGGTGGCGCGAAAGAACACCCGATTTGGTGACCTTGAGAAGGTTCATCCAATAGCCCTGAGAGCGGTTCAGGCAGAGCGGGCGAAACCACACGTTCGGCGCTTGCGGCACCCAGACGCGCTCATCCTCGGGGATGCCATCGGGCACGACAATCTCGGCCAGCGCATCCTTCGGAAAAGGCAGCTGGTAGGGCGTGCGCGGGTCTTCATCTGGTTTTTGCAGGGGCATCGGAACCTCACATTGCGCTGTAGCCGCCATCGACGGGATAGGTCGCGCCGGTCACAAAACTTGCCTCATCCGACAGGAGCCACGCAACCAGTTCGCCGATCTCTTGTGGCTGGCCCCATCGCCGCATCGGCGTGCGCGAGACAATCGGTGCGTTGCGCGCGGGATCTGCCTGCAGCGCTTCGGTGAGCGGCGTGTCGATCCATCCTGGCGCGACGGCATTCACACGAATGCCATCATCGGCCCAGCGGCCAGCCAAGGCCTTCGTAAGCTGCATGACGCCGCCTTTGGATGCCGAATAGGCCGGTACCAGCGGGCCGCCAAAGTAGCTCAGCATCGACGCAGTGTTGACGATGGCACCGCCCCCTGCCCGGGCCAAAAGCGGATGGGCCGCCAAGCATGTGCGCATGGTACCCGTCAGATTGATCGCGATGACCTTCTCAAACACCTCGATTGCGTATTCTTGCCCGCGGGCCAGGATCCCGGCGCAGTTCACAAGGGCATGGAGCTCGTCCATGCTGGCAAACAGGCTATCAACCTGCACCTGATCGGTCACATCGAGCAGACAGGTCTCGGCCCCCGTGCCACGCGCGGCATAGGCATCGATCTCGGTCGGCGTCACGCCCGTCACGGTGACAGCCCAACCTTTGCGCAACAGCACGTCGGCCACGCCGGCGCCAATGCCGCTTGTCCCGCCGACAATGAGAGCTTTCTTCATCCTCAGACCCTGATCGGCCTCACAGGCGCACAGTTGCAGCACGGTTTCGCGCGGACGCTGTATCTTTGCGTCTGAAAATCGGGAGGACGGCGGTGCGTGGCGGCTGGAGCAGTTGACCGGAACAGCTTAGAAGCAGCGCTCTCGGCATTTGCGCCGCAAACGCCTGCCGCTTGGCAAGCGATGGGCGATACCGTCGTTTGCCGTGCTAACGACTGTGGTGCCGGCAGCAGGATTCGAACCCGCGACCCCCTGATTACAAAGCTGAAGATATATCAATCGATACAGCAGGTTGGCTGTAAACTGGGCCGAATTCCGCTCTATATTCGTCAATGGCTTAGCGGATCTTCTGTAAACCGCAGAGGCCCCGTCCCCACCCCTGAATTTGGGGCGGCGTGATGCAAGAGCTTATCATCGACAGCTTTGCCGGTGGCGGTGGGGCCTCGGTCGGGATTGAAATGGCCTTGGGCCGCTCGCCGGACTACGCCATCAATCACGACGAAAAGGCTCTGGCCATGCATATGGCCAACCATCCCACCACCACGCACCTGTCCAAGAACATCTGGCAGGTGGACCCGATGGACGTGGTGGGGCGGCGCCCCGTTGGACTGCTCTGGGCCTCGCCGGATTGCAAGCACTTCTCCAAGGCGAAGGGTGGGCGCCCGGTCAAGCGCAATGTCCGCGACCTGGCATGGACCGTGGTTCTTTGGGCTCGCCGCGCGCGCCCGCGGGTGATCATCCTCGAGAACGTGGAAGAATTCCGAGACTGGGGCCCTGTCTCTGTCGAAGGCAAGCCTTGTACGGACCGAAAGGGCGAGACCTTCGATAAGTGGGTCAGCGAGTTGCGCCGGCTCGGCTACAAGGTCCAATGGCGTGAGCTGCGGGCCTGCGACTATGGTGCGCCGACAATCCGCAAGCGGCTTTTCGTTATTGCGCGGCGAGATGGGCAGCCAATTGTGTGGCCAAAACCGACCCATGGCGATCCAAAGTCGGATGCGGTGAAGCGCGGGGACCTGAAACCTTGGCGGACCGCAGCCGAGATACTCGATTGGTCGCTGCCATGCCCCTCGATTTTCGACACCGCCGAAGAGATCATGGAAAAGTACGGGCTGCGGGCCAAGCGGCCGCTTGCCGATGCCACGTTACGCCGGATCGCGCGCGGCGTGGTTCGGCACTGTCTGGAGCGGCGCCCGTTCCTGGTCTCTGTCGCGCACGGATATTCAGGCGGGCGTCGCGAGTACCTAATCGATGACCCGCTAGGCACACAGACCGGTGCTGGCAACGCCCATGCGCTTGTCGCTCCCCACATCACTAAGTTTCGGGCTGGCTCTACAGGTCACGCCATTGATGACCCCTTGGCCACTGTCACGGCCAACGGAGAGTCGAAACGGCCAGGCGGCGCGGTGCCTTTGGGCGTTGTCGCCCCGGTTCTCACCCACGGACAGCAGGGCGGCCGCAACCGATCCGTTGAAGACCCTCACCACACAATCACCGCAAGCCAGAAGGACACGAACGCCGTCATCGCGCCTGTGCTCACCGCCTGTGGCGGCCGCGCCGCTCAATCGGCGCCCCGAGGCGTTGATCGCCCAATGGGAACGCTTACCGGGAAGCCCGATCATGTGGTCGCGGCCGCGACGATGGTCCAGACCGGTTATGGTGAGCGCCTAGGCCAAGCACCGCGCGCCCTGGACGTGGAGGTGCCGATTGGAACGCAGGTTGCTGGCGGCGCCAAGCATGGGGTCGTGGCGGCCTTTCTGGCGCAGCACAACACCGGTGTTACCGGTCATGATGCGCGCAAGCCCATGTCGGGCATCACACAGACCGGTGCGCAGCAGCAGATCGTCGCGGCGCACCTTTCATGGATGTACACCTCAAACGCTCGGGGCGGAGAAGGTGGGCTCGATAAGCCGTCAAAGACCGTTCTAGCGGGTGGCCAACACGCCGCCCTCGTGGCCGCGTTCCTTGACACCTATTACGGTACCGAGCAGGCGCCCGCCCTTGACGACCCGATGCCAACCGAGACCACGCGCGATCGCCGCTCGCTGGTTACGGTGGATATTGACGGCGAGACCTTCGTGATCGCCGACATCGGCATGCGGATGCTGACGCCACGCGAACGCTTCCGCGCCCAAGGCTTCCCTGACGATTATGAGATTGAAACAGGCGTGTTGCCCGATGGATCGACGGTGCGCCTCACACAGGAGGCTCAGGGGCGCTGCTGCGGCAACTCAGTCTGTCCACCCTTGGCAAAGGCCCTGGTTGAAGCGAACTGCGCCGATATGGCCGAACAGCTGGTGGCGGCGGAATGAGCGCCGGCGTGACAGGCCAACTGAAGGCCAATGATTCCAACACCCGTTCCGAAAACGGACGTGGTGAGACCATGTGAGAAGGAAGGAAAGTCGGAACGATGGAAGGCCCGTACACAGACGAGAGGGACCGCCACGCCCGAATGATAGATCGGTTGGTGGCCAAACGCGATCAGTTATCGACCGATTTGGACTTGGCCCGAAGAGAGAACGAACGGCTCCAGGGCGCTTTGGAATTCATCGCACGCAAGACGTGCGGGGGCCTGTGTCAGCTTGGCGCCGAGGGGAAACATGCGTTCCTCGAAGACATAGAAGCGCGTTGCGACCAGGAGGGTTTCGACGTGTTGGGCGAATTCGACAGGCGCCCCGCACCCCCTTCCCCCACTGCATAGGAGAGAGAGATGGACAGCAACCCTTGGCGGTCGATAGCGGAATTTCCGAACGAACCCTATCGCCTAGTCGATCTCTGGTGCGTCTACGGTAGCGAAGGCTTGGCCGCGTTTGGCCACGGCGAGAACACCACGCCGGTCGGCAAGGTCGTGCACAATAGGCACTGGACCAAGGAATACGGATGGTTTGGGAACCAAAGCCGCGACGGGATTCCAAACGGACACGCCCCAGACCTGATCCCTGTCGCGTGGCGCGAACCGATACCGCTGTGCCCGATTGAACTCATTCAACGAGCTACCGGCTGGCCCCTCCCCTCCCCACCAGAAGGGACAGAGGATGAGTGAGCACACGCCGGGGCCATGGCAATGGTGGACAAGCAACAGTTGGCTGCGTCTCACCGGGCCGGACGGTAGGGATGGTGGCGTACTGTACCCTTACAATACGCCAAGCAATAGACACCCCCACCTGTGTGTTTCTGCGCCAGACATGCTGCTCATCCAGGCCGCACCTGAGATGTACGAGGCTCTCAAAGCCGCCAGAGACCGCCTCACCTTTTACAACACCGACGAAGAGGTCGAAGACATGATTGAAGCGGCTATTGCGAAGGCGGAGGGCAGGAACGATGAGTGAGACAGATATCGTTGAGCGGCTTCGGAATTGGGAAACGCTCTACCCTGAAGACGCAGACGAAATTGAGGGCGCACTTTACTTGAAGGCCGCAAGAGAGATCGAGCGGTTGCGCAAGCTTGTGATCAAATCGAGTTTGACCGCCCTCGTCGCGTCACGGAGGGTCGAGAAGCTGCTATCTAACCCCGCGTCCCGTGACCCGGATCGTTGAGGGTGCCAGTCTTGCCTGACAGAGCATCTGCGGTATCGCAGATTTGGCTGACGAGAGCGCTGACCGCCAGGTAGTCAGATGATGTGGGAGAGATGCCTAGATGCCACCGGATGGCCTGTTTGCGCCATTCCGATAGGGTCTCTAGGACTTGGGCCCGTGTATGTTCGGGCATAGCTTTTGCGCGTTTGGATCGTCTCGACATGATGAGAACATGCCGTGAACATACTGAGAGGGCAAGACCACCGTTTGGCTGCGGGTAGCCACACCAACGTTCAACAAAATGTGTTCGGTGTTTCGCCGCTTTCGTAGTTTTCCCAAGGATCGGTACGCGCAATAGTGCCCGGCTTACCTTGGGGAAGGATACGAGGATGCTGGATACAGAGAACTTGCTTACGGATGCCCTGCAATGTGTCGAAACGCTGGGGCGTCGGAGAACGCACAATGGCTTGAGCCGAGACCTGCACACGTACCTAAGCCGATATGGCTACGAGTATACAACGATCTGCGCGATCCCTGAGGGTATCGAGACGGCACGTGATACGATGTTGCTTAACACTCGACCCGAAGCTTATGTCGAGCAGTACATCGAGGAAGACCACCAGCCACACGACCCGGTCGTCAACGCGCTCCATTCGTCGAGCTACAACTACACCTGGGAAGAAGTAGTCCACGTACCAGAGTACCGAACAGCACGCTCCGACTACGTCGTCGGCGCCGGTGGCGACTACAACATGCGTAACGGCATCGTCGTGCCGGTTTACGGTTTGAGTGGGAAGATGGGTTTCTCCTCCATCTGCGGATTTGAACCCGATACACAAACGGGAACACGCAGCGCGCTATCCATAGTCGGCATGTTCGCCTTCCAAACTCTATTGCGTCTGGAAGCCGAGAACAGACGAAAGACGCCTGGCCTCTCGCCCCGAGAGCTTGATGTCCTCGCATACGCAGCAAACGGACTGACCGATATCGCAATCGCGGAGAAACTCGGCATCGCTGAGAACACCGTCGAATTCCATATGCGCGGCGCCCGAACGAAGCTCAACGCGCCAAACCGGACCGCTGCCGTTGTGGCGGCAATGAAGACAGGCGAGCTGCGCGTTTAAAGAAAATACTTATCCCCCCCGGATTCCCGGGGGGTCATTCTCCTCTCCCATTGGCCAAGCTGACGTCGGGGGCAAGCCCGATTGAAAAATGGAGAGAGGAACCATGTTTCAAGTCATCAACGGAGCTGAACGGGCGGACCGTTCAGCACTATTCCAACAACTGTACAAGAAGCGGCGGGAAGTCTTCGTGGACGGCCGCGGTTGGGCCCTGCCGCTGAAGGCAGGGGTCGATATCGACCCCTATGATCGTGACGACGCATTTTATGTCGTCATCACGAATGACGACGATGACGTCATCGGTGGTTTGCGGGTCAATCGCTCTGACCGTGGCTGCCTATCTGCTGATCTGTTTCCGCATCTTTATGCGGGCGGCAGCCCAATCACCGACGAACGCATCTACGAAGGCACACGGTACTTTGTATCGCCAACAGAGAAGGACTCGGCCTTGGTCCGGCGCCTTCGTTGTGAACTTGTGGCAACTGCTTTCGAGAGGGTGATGGAGCTTGGCGGCACCCATTTCCAAACGGTCGTCGACACTCCGATGTTGGGCGCATTCATGGAAATGAGCCCTCGCGTGATCGTGCTTGGGAACTCTCACCCTTATGGCGGCGGCAGGCGCACACCTGGCGGCGGAGAGTGCGTCCTTATGCAAGTTCCAGTCGACGAACTGACGATCTCTCAGGTCCGCGCGGCGGCGGACCCGGGCCAACGTTCGCAGTCTTTCGACACCACGCACTAACGAGAAACAGAGGAGGCAGTGCGATGATGAATCCTGTTCGCAATATCACCGAAGACGAAAAGCAGTGCTACAGGGAGAACGGCTTCGTTCTCCTTAAGGGGATCTTGGATCTCCCAACTATCAACCGCGCTCGGCGGGCCATCAACGGCTCGCTCGATACCGCGAACCAGAGCGATGCAGCTTACAACTTCTCTTTGTTGGCCGCAGCCGTTGAGAGACAGGCGTGGGCCGACCTTGAAGCTGCAAGCGGCGGTCAACATGACGTGGTCGGCCTCGCGCGCTATATGGAAGCGAGCGGGAAACCGGTGCTTCGCGATGAAACCGACGAGCATATTGTCGGGCAGTTCTTCGTAGATACCGGAAGCGCATCTCGCTTGTCCGACTTCCGAAAACTCATCACCCGGGGCGTGCTACCGAAGGTGGCTGCTGCTTTGCTCGACGGGGAGACGGTAAGGCTGGTTGACGACCAAGTTTTCGTCAAAGGCCCATCAACACCAGAGCGAACCGCGTTCCATCAGGATGCAACGTACATGCCGATGGATGGTGACCAATGCTGCGTGCTTTGGATCCCGGTGGATGAAACGAGCCTGGAGACTGGCACCATGCAGTACGTGCGTGGTTCTCACAAGGACGGCGCGCTCTACCAGCCGAACATGTTCATCTCACAGGCCACGCTGCCAGGCGCAACGGGGCCGACACTTCCGGACATTGAGGCTGAACCCAACGAGTTCGACATCGTTCACTTTGAGACCGAGCCTGGTGACGTCTTGGTCCACCACTATCGGACCATCCATGGAACCGGTGGAAACGCGAGTCCGATGCTGCCCAGGCGCGCGCTCTCGGTGCGTTATGCTGGGGATGACATTCGCTACATGGAGCGTCCCTACGCTCCGGCGCGACCGCACCATACGCAAACGCAAACGACGGGCGAAATTCTCAACGACGCGGACTTCCCGGTGGTGTGGAGGCGTCCTCCTCAACAACAAGCAGCATAACTAACCGTTGGCCTGCCGGGCATCATTGTCCGGCAGCGCCCTTGGGGGCACAATGTATGGGCAAGCAGAAAAAGAAGAAATTCGCACGCTGGATGAACAAAATTGAGAACCTGCTGGACGACATCGGTCGCGAGTATCCTGTCCTAGACAACCGCCTTGAGGGTGCGTCTTTGGTACTTGCTGCCATCATGGATGATGAGCTTGGAGTTGCTCATCGCGCCAAGTCAGGCAATGTCGACCTGCTAAGAGAGCGTTGCCACTATTGCGGGGCGATACTGGACAGGACGAAGCTACACTGATGACAATCGTTCTAGCAGTTGTGTTGACGGCCTCGATCTTGGTCAGCATCGGACTGATCATTGCCGTCCTCGCTACGGCAAAAAGGCGCTCAAGGACTGGCAATGAACAAGAGACCGACGCAAGGTATTAATCCAAGTGGGTTACGGGTTCTCGATCAGGCCGTGTACTCATACACGCCGGCAAATGCAGCTCACGCTGTTGAACAGGCGTTCAGCCCCCAAATTGCGGCCCTGGAAAGGGAATGTCGGGACACATTATCTGGCCCGCGTCATTGACCAGATTGCCGTTGATCATTGAGAACTCACCACCCCGTACGCATGGTTGAGCGCCCAATTGAACAAAGCGCTCAACTCGCTCGGCTATTGGCGACTCTCTCTCAAATTTCAAACGAATCGATGGCGGGTTGCGTAGGCTGAACAATGCACCGCTGAAATCTAGGCCCCGTTCATCGATCTCGATAAATGAGGCGCCGGAAAGGATCGATCCGGCAAAGCTCGTCCCATTCAGGTCCGTATATTCGAAAACAGCGCCAGTAAGGTCTGACGAGACGAAAACAGCAGAGCTTAGATCGCCACCAAACAGGGATACCTCTCGCCAATTGCACGCCCTGCATCGTATTTCACCTAGAGCCGGCTGCCACAGGTTGAGGTCGTTCACGTCAAGAAACTCAAAGCCCCTGGAACTGAGGTCCACATCTGACAGAAGGCACGAATCATAGTCCTCAGTGCCACCCGATAGACGTCGACAAGAGATGTTCAGCTCGTCCATGTCCGCGCCTGAGCGGGCAAGATCATTGATGACGAACACTTTCGTGGCGGTGCTTTGCTCCGGATCGTTCAGGATCTAATTGGTTCGAACCACCGCGTTGGCCTGGATTTCTCGCAGCGTCGCCTCAGCCACAGGGCGGTCGACAGTGACGCGTTGGTGAACCTCAAAGCCGACGGCAGCGACAGCGACAACAATACCGACTAGCTCAACGGCTCTAAACCAGCTGGTCTCAAACCATCTCTGTTTAGCCTTTGGCTCGCCCAGGAGCTTTGCCCGGGTTTGCAAACGTCGTTTGGTTTTCCTGTCCATCAGGAGCCTTGGTACCACAGTCGGCTGGGGCGATGTGAGCGAACCCTTGGTATGACAAGAACGACGCTTTCGCGCCGACGCGCGATAGTCTCAAGGATCAACGATCTCAAACACCAACGGGTGCGACCGCTCGCGACGGCTTTCATTCGGTCCAACATACACCAGCCGGTAATAGAACACCCCGACACCCGGCCGAACGTCGGGTGGAACGCGAAAGCGGAACGGGACGCGGTCATAGTCCTCGTCACCGGCGCGAATGAAGCCGCCACCGCGATTGGTCTCGATCTCGGAGACGATGTGTGGAACTGCTCCCTCGTTCTCAACAATCGCTTCGCCGGTGGGAGTGCCGAACGGCAGGCCGAACTGTGTTCGCTTGACGAAGTACACACCGCTACACCACTCACCCCTCACGCATTCGTCAGACAATATGCGCGAGCGCGCTGTGTCGTATTCGGCAATCATGTCTGGCGGGGTGAGATCGTCGACACGGCGGTTCACGGCCTGGACGTTGCGCTGGACCACTTCAATGCGGGCGTTCACATCGGAGAGCCCTTGATCGACGCGAGCATCGACATCTGCCAAGCCTTGCTCAACGGTCAGCGGCAGTTGCAGCCAAGGATCAATCCGAGGCTGCGCCAACCAAAACAGCCCGCCTAGCATCCCTACCAAGGAGGTTGCGACGTAGATCGTGCTCTTCAGCAGCGAAGCCACCACGGCCATCTCGCCGGCCGCGGCTTCCCGTAGGGTCTTCTTATCGGGCATGTGTATTCCTATGAGCCTGATTGCTCTTGGTGGCGGACGCATTCTGATCGCGTCCATACGCCTGCGCCGCACAGGCCTGCAGCGGTATCATCGATCTTGTCCTGATCGTCTGGCGTTGCGCCGCGGGCACCGACGAGTGAAGTGCCGACAATGCTACGGCTGGTCTGAACCTGCTGCTCCGAGCTGACACTCGCCAGTTGCGAGCTCTGGCACCCCGCCAGCAGCAATGCACTGGCGGCGAACAAGACGGCGGGCTTCTGCTGCATCGGTCAAATCCTCTGCGGCTTCGATGGTGGCTGTGTGAAGACGTTGAGCGGTTTCCATGGCGCCGCGCTGATAGGCGCGACGATCAACCATCAAAAAAGCGCCCCCAAGGAGCGCTAAGAGAACGACGACGGCGATAAGCTTGGTGGTGTCGATCATGGCGCAGCCACCAGATCATCCAACGCAGCTCGCGCCTCGGCTTTCTTCCGACGCCGCTCGCGCCAGATCCAGTAAGCTGCCCCGACACCAACAATCATCAGCAGCACCCATGGACCCATCGCCACGGCGCGCTCGACCACGCCCTGTGTTTCTTCTGCGGCCTCGATGATCTTAGTGGCTGGCCCAGTCACGGAGGTTACGCCTGTGATGATTGAGGTAACCTCAGTGGTTGATATGCGGTCTGGTGCGGCCGCGTCCTCTACAACGCCCTCAGGGGTGTGCTCGCGCTGTACCGGCTGCATAGCCGCACGCAGCGCTTGGGACACGTCCACTTGTTGCGCCGAACTCCACTGGGGTGTGCTACGAGAGGTCACACGAGCGTATTCAGTCATTTTTCCGGTTTGAGACCACTCGCCTTCAAAGAACAGGTCACGCTCTGCACGGCGACGAGCCGTGATTTCTTTCGGTGTCACCCAGTTCATGAAGGACCGCTTGGCTTGCGCTACGTTGCCAGCCTTCCACTGCCGGACCCAAGATGCGCGACCGATCCCACCAGTGTTCCAGTGAAACGAAAGCGCAGCGGCAAACTGAGCTTCTGTCAGCTGATAGCCCTCAAAGGCAGCGCGTACGGCATCTGCATAGTTGTCTAGCGCCCATACATAGATGCGTAGGCAGTGCTCCAGCGATTGCCGCTTGCCGATGTAACGCTTGACGTCATGGCCCGTGGCGTTGGTCAGGCCTACGCTCCAAGTCCACACCCCGACACTGTCCTTGTAGGCTTGGCGAACAAGGCCCTCATGCGTCGCGACTTCGAGCGCAACGCGGTAGGTGATTTCCATCTTCATTCCTTCCATGAAGAAACCCGCCTTTTGAGGCGGGTTGTGGTGGGGACAAGCAGGACAGCCACAAAGGCTGGTGGGATTAGGTATCGTCGCCGTGTCAGCAGCGCTTTGGCGTTGGCCTTAAACCGAAAGGCGGCGCGCACAGCATCGCGGGTGCCGGGGCGCAGAAGGTCTAGGTCGTGCTTGAGGGCCAGCTCCAGCCAGTCGGGGTCATGAACCAGCGCTTCCACACCGGGCAGCCAATGCAGACCAGGCGGGATCGATACCTGAAACCGCAGCCCGGCCTCATGCACCACGCCGTCATGCTCAATTGGCTGTGTGGTGGCGTAGTGATGGCCATTAACGCGGGCCCAAGGCCGATCGCCGGGGCGCCGGATCATGGTGCGTCTGGCGCCAGCAGCTCGGCCACGCGCTCGGCGGGCAAAAGCGCCAGGAACGCCTGCTCCAGTTCCGGATATTCCGGCGCCCCGGTGTCGAACGTGACGGTCGCGTCGTAGAGCTGCTTGAGCTTCGGATCGGGGAAGGCATCGAGGTAGGCCACCATCCCCGTCACCTCTTTCGGTGACATGCGCCGAATGAGCGTGGCCTTAGACAGCTTGGTCAGTTTGGGTTTGACGGGCGCGCCGGCCGCAAAGCCGCGCTGTGGTGAGGATGGCGCCGCGACGATTAGCGCCGGGTCGATATGCAGTGTTACCTCGCCGTGCACCAGCAGGTTTGCGTGCCAGTCCTGAGAGCGCTCAGTGACCACCCGTTGAAGGAAGCGCGGGCCGGGCTCATCACTTTCCGGATCATGGTCCGGGTTGCGCACGGCCATCGTGTCGGCGTCGGATAGGTCTTCGTCGGGCAAGGGTTCGCGGGTGGCGGTCACGATGCTGCCGGGCGGGATCAAATCGAGATCCCAGCCCGCCGCGTGGTCGTGGCTGATCACGTCGCCCTCTTCATCCGTTTTGACAAAGGGGAGCCCTTCCAGCAACGCCTCAAGCGTGCCGGCTCGCAAGTAGATCGTTTGCATGGGTTAGCCTCGTGTCAGGGCTTGCAGAACAGCGTTGGGAAGGCGTTTGGGGAAGTAGACAAACCTGCGGAGGTAGACGGCCTGCGGGTTTCCACCGTTGCCGTTGACACCAAACAGTAGTCGCTGAATGCCAACCGGCATTGCTCCGACGGTGTCTGTAGAGACGGCGCCGCCATTGATGCATTGCGCAAAGTCGTTCGCCGAGACGGCCAACGCCATCCGAATGACGTCACTGTTTGCAGAGACCCCCGACCCGCTGAAGCGAGCTGCGTTGGCATTATTGCTGCGGACGTCAAAGAAAACGTCAGCTCCAGCGTCAACAGCCTTTGTTATCGAGAACATTTCATCTGTCGAACCGTCGGAGAGGGACAAAAAACGGATGGCGCCATCCTCTGTCCCATAGGGCGTGCCGACCTCGGCATAGATCGTCCCCTGATCCGGGCTGAACCAGTGGCCAACGTCCTTGTCGTTGTAGGGCGTGAGGGCGTCGTCTTCTTCGACCTTTGCGCCCCAGGCATAGATGGACTGGCCAGAGCCGACATAGTTGGACGTGGAGCCGTTGTGGCAGCGAAGGCGCAAGGTCGCTGCGGTAATCCCGGGGCCAAGCGTGCCGATCATAAATAGGCGATACCAGCCACCGGGGAACGGCAGTGCGCCGACCGAAAAAAGCTCACCTGCCCCGCCTGACCCGGTTTGGCCGGATGCAACGATGTTTCCGTCCGACAGATCGACGCAGGCCTGTATGAAGTTACCGGAACCGAGCAGGACGATTTGAGCGTGAGATAGCGTTTCTTCCCTAACGAAGCAGCTGGCGACGACTGTCTCGCCGTCGCCAAAGGTCACCACGTCCAAAACTTCGTGTGTCCCGCTTGTCGCGTTGTCCGTCAGCCTATCAGCTGCCATGCCCGCACCGAGCGGTGCTTCGGCACTGTTCGCTGTGACGGCGACATTGGTCTTGCCCCAATCGGCATGGTCGAAGGCTTCAGGATGAGGAATGAGGTTCGTGCCCGGCGTTCCTTCCGGCCCGCCGATATAGCCCAGAATGTCTTCGCTTACGCTCTCGGCTGGGCGGGTGGCGGCGGCGCCGTGGGTGGGGATGTAGCTCGTTGGATACGAGCCCGCTTCAACCTGGGCGCCCCAGACGAGAATGTCGTCGGTGCCGTTGCTGGTGAACGACAACGTGAAATCGAGGCCATCATTTAGATAGATGAAAGCCGCCCCGGTGGTGGACACTGTGGCTATGCCGGTAAGCCAAATTCGATACCACCCACCACTAAGCGCTTCGATGCCCGACGTACCGTTGTTCTGTGTTGATGTCCCGTTCTGAAGGTCAAATGAAGCGGCATGGAAAGACCCAAACATGGAGCTAGACAAGCCTAGCGTCACATAGCGTCCCGTCAGTGCGCGCACATGAACCGAGAAGGTGTAGGTCGTGCCCGCTACCGTGGTGACGTTCCGCAGGACACGGTGCTCGCCCGATCCAGCGTTGATGAGCAGACGCGCGGCTGTAAACGCCCCGTTTGGTGCCTTGGCGTAGTTGTCGCCAACGTCACCGAGGTGCAGCGCCGACCACGCTTCAAAGGCCTCAGACCAATCAATCAGGTTCGCCCGCGCTTCCGCCTCGATTAGCTTGCCAAGATAGTCACCCGTCAAAGGGTCATAGGCATCACGCAGCGTACCCGCTTGCGTAGCGCGCAGCGTGCCATCGGGGCTGACCGAATAGCGCGTGCCAAGGGCCGTCACATCAACGCCAGACAGGTCCACGCCGGGCAGCGCTGTGATGTAGCGGCTGGGACGAAGTTTCTGATCACCAGCACCGCCGGCGATCAGATCGCGCATGCGGACTTCTGAGAGCCACGCTTCCCGATCCGCAAGTTCCTCGCTGGTCGGGCCAGGAAGACCTTGTGGGCCTATTGGGCCGGTGTCACCTAGAGGGCCTTGAGCGCCCGTGTTACCCTGCGGCCCTTGGAAATCGACCCAAGGCGACCAATCACCCGATGTGCTCGACTGCTTCGTGGAGACTTGGCGGGTGTCGCTGGCGAAGTAAACAAAGTTGGCCTCTTCTCCGTCATAGGCCGAGCGACCGGCAGCGGTGCCATTAGCGTCAATCGAGAACCCCACACCACCGAGGCCAACCAAAACAAACTTGCGCCCGTTATTGTCAGAAAGGATGGTCGTCCCATTGTGCGATGCCGTTTGCTCACGGTCGTACGCAAACCAGGTAGCGTTGCCGAGGTTATCGAACAGACGAATAAGGTAGGTGTTGGGTAGGCTTCTGGACAGCACCTCGGAAACGTCGGTGATGTCCAAGACGCGCTCCCAATACTCAGACGCGTCTTCAGCAGGAACATTGCCAGATGAACGAACCGTGGCGATGCCGACAGGGTGAGTCGAGTTGGTATCGTACGCCATCAATTGGCCCCCAGTTCTTCAAGGAAGCCATAAGCATCACCGGCTGACACCAGCGCATTCGTCGTGAGTGCCTCGCACTTGATGTAAACGTTGCGGCTCGCAGTATCGGGAACCACGTACTCCAACTCGAACGGAACGTCGGGATACGACTCGCCACCCGCACCTCGCGGACTAAAGGTTTGGCGCGGCGTCGTTTCACTGTCGAAAAAGAGCCCGATAACCAATCCCGTCATCTGAACGGAGATACAGCCCCGAACACGGATGATATTGTTAGCTGAAGCCACGCTATGTGAGCCCAGATCAAGGACCGTCACATAGTCGGCCAAAGTGCTGATGTTTACGGTTGCGCCGTTCGTGACCCGCCGCCCAGCATGCAAGAGTAGGGTGGCCGGTTGATCGAGCTGCCAAACACCCGACTTGTAAGAGACGTTAAAGCCGCGGCTTTTATCGAAGACCGTCATGCCTTCTGCAGCGGTGACAAACTCCCAAGCCGAACCGTTCGAGCGTGCAATGGCGCCGTCTTCACCGGCCCAGACACCCGAGGCGGAAGCGCCGACGATGTAGAGAGTGCCCGCCCCAGGGATGCTAGCAGGAGCCGTTGCCGTCTCGCTCTCAACGCGCCAGCCGTAAGCCTGCTCAAGCCTATCCGCCTTGACTGACCCCGCGCCGACCGTCAGCGCGCCAAGCCCGTCTTGCCACACCGAGCCGTCGTAGTGGGCGTAGGCTGCTTCATCATCGAGATAGGCCAGCATGCCGGCGCGGGGCGCAACATACTGCCAGTTTCCATCCCTATAGCGCGCGATGTGCTTGGCGTATGAAGCCCAGTCGCCCGTGGGCGCCGCTGGTAACAAATAGCTGTCACCCGATGCAGGGGATGCGGGCGGGCTCGTCGTGTCGCGATCATCAACCGCATAGATATTGGTCCCTCCGACAAACGTGCCATCGTTCTTGAACCGCTTGCCATCTGCGGTGACGAGGCACGTGGAGCCATCGTGCGCTGTCGTGGTGTCGGTGCTGTCGTACGCAAAGGTGTTGCGACCCACTGAAATCGCCGGCGTATCAATGCCGGTGAGGTCAAGCGCCTGAACGTCAGATGCACTGAGGTACGCCAGCGCCACACGGGTGGTCAGCGCGGACTCCAGTTGGTCGCCATCTCCGGTTGACCCGAAGGGCGTTGAGAGCGGGTGGTTTTGTGCCATTAAGCCGCCAAGTCTTCGTCGAGGGTAAAGGGTTGTGCGTGCTCATCAGCGCGCCAGTCGTCGATGTCAGACGACCATTCTTCGAGCGTCAGTGCGAACGCTGTTCCGTTGCGTATCCAGGAGCGCCGTGTGATCCGGTAGTTTCCGTCCATCTCTGGCAGTGACACCAGCGAGACGGTGATGATGTCGCCAATGGCCCATGACCGGGCGACAATATCGACTTCACCGTTAAGCGCCCTGCCCCGTCGGTTCTCGCGGATCGCCAAGCGGGATAGACGCTGTGCTCGCTCGTTGCCTTCCGTGTAGGGCAGAGACAGCGAGGCCTCGCGTATGGCGTTGCCGTCTTCGGCCTTCGCAGCTTCGTCCACATAGGGTGGGGTCTCTTGTGGGGTGTATTGGCGCTCAGGACTGATGAAAGATGCCCGCACAGTGTTGATGATCTCGTGGGCCGGGCGCTCAGTCCGCAAACTGACATCGCCAACCACCATGCCATCGTGGAGCGTGGCAATCGGCTTCTGGCGGCGGTCGAAGGGCCGGCAGAACCACTTGCCCTGATAGACGACCGGGATTGCGGACATCGCCGCCATCAAGTTCTGTAAGACGTTGGCCGGTGTCTCTTCGGATGTGAAGATGCCGTTGACCGTGAAGTCTCGCTCAGTTGTGCCGTCCTGCTTGTAGCGCCAGCGGTCGCAGATATCGGCGGCGCGGGCCATTCGATCCCAGTTCACATACTCCGCCTCGATGTAACGAGGTCGGTTGGACCAAGGGAACGTCAGGTAGTGAGCCGTGCACAGAGCCGCGTTGTCAGACCATGAATAGGTGCCCGTATCGCCAAGCACGTGGCTGGGATTGCGAGGGTCATAGATTTTCGCGCCCTTGATCCTGAATTGCACCTCAGGAAGGAACGAGCCCGATCCCCACAGTTCGGTCTGGTTATCGCCCGCATGGCGAGCCTTTATGACTACTGTGGTCAGGCCGCGCTGCCGGAAGTCGGCGCTGTAGGTGTTGGCGAAGTCAGCCGCGTTGTCGGTGATGATCTGGTCGCGCGCCTGATCATCGTCCCCGTCCCGAAACGAGGCGGCCAAGAAGACGTTTGTTCCGTCGAAGAACGGCACCGATGCAGCGTAGATCCCATCGAGGAACACGCGATTGTTGTTCACCCAAAGGCTATCGAGGCCTTCGGACTTGCCCGTGCCGAGGATGTAGCCCGCATAGTAGTAGGGTGGCGTCGCGTCTTCTTCGAAGAAGATCACGCCGGAAGACTGAACAGTGCCCAGAACCAATCGCTCCGGGGCGATCGTCGATTTGACGGCCTGCTTGTAGTCTTGCTGCGCCTGGACAGAGAAGTTGGCACTGGGTGATTTGGGGCTCAGCGCGTACTGGAGGGCCGTAGAGGCTGCGAGCAAGCCTACATTGACCGCAATGCCGCCAACCACCGCAGCGGTACCACCTGCCACACCAAAGCCAACAGTACCGGCAGCGAGGCTAATTGGGGCGCCAGCACTGAAGAAGGCGCCAACACCGGCGGCTACAGCCGGTATCACTTGAGGCATCAGAGAACCTTCCAGGCGCGAATGATCTTCGGTTCGTGCAGCATCACAGCCCCTACACCGCCGCGCCCGATCCACACGGGCTTGGGATGCTCAAAGCCCATGACCACGGCATGCCCCTCATCGGCGCGCATGAGCCCCAGGCAAAGGCCGTCGATCTGCTTGACCGAGCGCCAGTTGCAGGCCCGCGCGATACGGCGAACCAACAAACCAACCGGCACGCCTGAAAGTTTCTGTAGGCTTTGGCGGTCGTGATACTTGCCCCGATACCAGAACCACGGGTCAAAGCTGGTTGCCGCCTCGATGGCCGCTGCTGCGCTCGTGGCGCAGTCGCTTACGCCCCAGATCACTGAACCATCGGCATCGGCAAAGTACGCGGCGCGCGCCGCACTTAGGTTTCGGTCCACGATGCTACGCGATCTACAAGTGCGGGGATCCGGTCCAGCCCTGTATCGTCGGGGAAGCGCTCTCGCTGAAACTCTGGTGTGTAATAGGTGTCAGGGGTGTTCCGCAGGTCCACAATCACAGAGTAGCCCGTGATCGTGATTGTCGTTGTCCCGTCCGTGGACTGAAGAAAGTCCTGCGTATCGAGCGCAACCACGTCGACAATCTCAGGCTCTCCAACGACACGGTTGAAGTCATCGAGCAGCGCATGGCGGATGGTTGCCTCATAGCCCTTGATAGAGGTCGAGAGGCCCTGACGAAGGTCTTCGGGAACGCCTGACAGTGAGAGCGTGACCTCGCGGACCTCAACTTTCGCGCTTTCGTCCAAGCCGGCAACTTCCGCGACGAGACCAACCCCGAGGTAATTCTTGCCGCTCCACTCAACCCCCTCCAGACACGTGGCCGCGTAGACCGTGCCTTGCGGGTGTCCCATCTCGATAAGGAAGCAGATCGACGCGGCGTCATCCTCAATGGAGGGACGCATCAGGATGCCTCCCCTAAGTCCGGCACCTCGATGAGCGATAGGGTTGCTGTGTTCCCGGCGAACCCATCGGCGTTGAAGGCTGAGGAAAAGGCCTCAGAACTCGAAAGCGAGAACCGCCCAGTTGGCTTATCGAAGCGCGCTGTCTCGCCCTTGAACGCCGTTTTTCGAAGGCGTGGCCGGATTGTGATGGATGCTTGGCCGTTGGCGTCAGTGTTGGCTGCCGTGACGGCCATGTAGAGGTTTGTGCCAATCGAGAAGACATCGCCCGGAGCCACTGCCTCGACTGTTGAAGGAGTAAGCCCCTCAATCGTGAGTTTGTCCGATCCCTTTGAGGCCGTCACTGCGACTGGAACGGCATTGATCAAGCCAGACTGCCACGGGTAAG
>JAHCMG010000032.1 GCA_019192585.1 Devosiaceae bacterium MH13 | reverse complement strand
CACCGCTGCCGCGCCCTGTTGCGCGGTCATCACACCGGGATTGGGCTTGCCGTCTTCTTCGATGACCTGCCTGAGTGCGGCCAGGGGTGCGTAGCTCGGAGAAAAGTCCTCGCCAGCCGACAAGGCATCCAGTGCGGCGCGCCGGTTTCCCTCGCGCGCTTCCAGCCCCGCCAGCGCCATCACGGCGCGGATATAGGTGTCCGGCGCCGCGGACCCCGACTGGGGATCGGCAATCAGGTCGGTGAAATGCTTGCGGGCTTCGGCTTTCTTGCCCATGGCCTGCGCCATCGCACCGGCATGGTAGCGGGTAAAAACCGGGTACCAGGGCGGCCCCTCGAGCGCCAGGATGTTGTTCAGCGCCGCTTCGCCCTTGCCATCGCCAAATTCCGCCCAGGCATTCATGAGCGTGTTGAGCAGGCGGTCGATCGGATTGCTTTCCTCGACGGAAAGCAGCTTGGCGGCCTTGCGGTACTCACGCTTGCTGGTCGCCTCCACCATCAGCGCCAGTCGGGAGATCTGCGCGACGGCGGGATCTTCCTTCAATTCGCGTGCCAGCACCACGCCTTCCGAAAACCGGCCGCCACTGAACAGGGCCACCATCAGGCGCTGTTTGACTTCGGTGTTGCCCGGATCGAACTCCAGCGCCTTGCTGTAGAATTCTATCGCCCGTTGGGTGTCGTTGTCGATATCGGCGGTCCGTCCGGCGAGATAGGCGCCCGCGAAGCCCATGAAGTTAGGCTGGGCTGCCTGCTCCTGAGTGGTTGTTGCCTGAGCATTGCCGCTTGCGGGGCTGATCAGGGCGGTGCCCAACGAAAGGAACACACCCAGCGTTACGCTGGCCGCAAACCGGGCTTTCATATTTCGCCGCATCAAGTCTTGCCTCATGTTCGAACTGGCCATGCGCCGGCCACCTGCCGAAGCATATTTAACCCACACAATGGCTTTTTTGGCGCAGGGCGGCAAGGCTTCAGCATGCCGCAGCGATCGGGCGGGTTGCGCCGGTGATCAGCTTGCCCGGTTGACGCAAAATGCGATCACTTCCAGAAGGGCGGCCTTCTCGGGCGAATCGGGCAGCGGCGCCAGCGCGTCACGGGCAATCGAGGCATAGTGCTCGGCCCGCGCGGTGGTGTCCTTCAGGCTGCCATACTTGGTGATCAGTCCCATCGCCTTCTCGAGCGCCTGATCGTCGCTCTTGCCGCCCTCGATGGCCTCGCGCCAGAAAGCCCGCTCCGATTCGGACCCGCGCCGGTAGGCGAGCACCACCGGCAGGGTGATCTTGCCTTCCCGGAAATCGCCGCCGACATTCTTGCCGAGATCACGCGCCGATCCACCATAGTCGAGCACGTCGTCGATCAGCTGGAACGCCAGGCCGAGATTCATCCCGTAGGACCTCAGCGCATTGCGCTCTGCCTTGCTGACGCCGGCCACGATCGGACCGACTTCGCAGGCGGCGGAAAACAGTGCCGCTGTCTTGGCCCGGATCACCGAAAGATAGTCGTCTTCCGTGGTCTCCATGTTCTTGGCCACAGACAACTGCAGCACTTCACCTTCCGCGATCACCGAAGCCGCGGTGGACAGCACGTCCAGCGCATCCAGGGACCCAACCTCGACCATCATCTTGAAGGCCTGCCCGAGCAGAAAGTCACCGACCAGGACGCTGGCCTGGTTGCCCCAGATCATCCGTGCGGTGGAGCGCCCGCGTCTAAGATCACTCTCGTCCACCACATCGTCATGCAGCAGTGTCGCCGTGTGCATGAATTCCACCGCTGTGGCCAGCCTGATGTGGGATTCGCCCGAGTAGCCGAACATTGTGGCAGACGCCAGCGTCAGCATCGGCCTGAGCCGTTTGCCGCCCGACGAAATGAGATGGTTCGCCACTTCGGGAATCAT
>JAHCMG010000310.1 GCA_019192585.1 Devosiaceae bacterium MH13 | reverse complement strand
CGCGCGTGCCGCTGATCAATCGCCACTGCCCAGCTCAATGGGAGTTGTGCGAGGCTTCCGCTAGCCGCCGGCCTGTCCGCTGCCCAACGCTTCGATGCGTGACGCCATATCCTCAAGGCGCGCCCGAAGCGCATCGGTGCTGATGGGCTGGTCGATCTGCGCAGCGGCAAGCGCCTGGCGCAGCTGCTGCACCTCGGCGGTCAGATGCTCAATTTGCTCCTGGGCGTCGCCGACCCGGTCGGTCATCACCAGGCCCGCCATCACCGCGAGCCGTGTGTCGCCGATCTCACCAAACGAATCGCGCAGCTCCCGCACGGTCGCATCAAACGTCTGCGCGAGCGCCGCGAGGCGATCTTCATCGCCGTCCTCGCACGCGAGCCGGAACGATTTTCCTGCAATGCTTACAACTACTTGGCCCACGCGACTCCGGCCGTTTCTTGCTGATGGATCTTAGGACCCTGGCACAGCGCGGGTCGAACCATCCCCGGCCAACACTGTACGGATGTTGTCCATAACATCCATCAGCCGTTGTGACACCGCCTGATTGGCCGCCTCCATGGCGCGCGTTTCGGCCCGTGCGGCATCGAGCAATTGCGCGAGCTGCGCCCGGTCGGTGCTTAGCCGCGCCACTTCGGCGTACAGCCGCTCGCGCTCATCAAGCAATGCTTGCCGCTGCCCAAGCCCGCCCTCAATGGTCGAAATGGCGCGGTCCAGCCGGTCGAACGCTGCTTCAAACTCCGTCTGCGCCATGAAATGGCCTCCGCACACTGCCTGCACTGCCGAATGTTCCCCGCATGTCATTTTAGAAATGACGGGCGGGCGTCGTCAACGGAGAAGGCGGCAATATGAAACAGTTTCGTTGCGCAAATTTGCGCCGCGAGCCACCCGACAGGCAGGCAGCACGGCGCGCACCTTTTCAAGTGACGCAGGCTCCTTTAAGAGGCGTCGCGTCTTCCAAACGGGGCGCCCACGCTGGCAGCCCTTCTCAAAATTGCAAAGCGCACGGGCAGACCACTCCATGACCGACACCGATCGCCACACGCAGATGGCCAACGCCATCCGTTTCTTGTCCATGGACGCCGTCCAGAAGGCAAACTCCGGACATCCCGGCTTGCCGATGGGCGCCGCCGACATTGCGACGGTGCTGTTCTCCCAGTTCATGAAGTTTGACCCGACCGAGCCCAGTTGGCCCGATCGCGACCGGTTCGTTTTGTCGGCCGGTCACGGCTCGATGTTGCTCTACTCGCTGATGTATCTGCTCGGCGTCGAGGACATGACCCTCGACGACATCAAAGCCTTCCGCCAAATGGGCTCGAAGACTGCCGGGCACCCCGAGTTTGGCCACGCTGGCGGGATCGAAACCACCACTGGTCCCCTTGGCCAGGGTCTTGCGAACGCAGTCGGCATGGCACTCGCTGAGCGCAAGCTCGCCGCCGATTTCGGCGCGGAACTGGTCGACCACTACACTTACGTTCTGGCGTCCGATGGCGACCTGATGGAAGGCATCAGCCACGAAGCGATCTCGATTGCCGGCCACCTCAAACTGTCGAAACTGATCGTCCTGTTCGACGACAATGAGATCTCGATCGATGGCCCCACCAGCCTGTCGGAAAGCGGCGACATGCTCGAGCGCTTCGAGGCGGCCAACTGGGACACGGTGCGTATCGATGGCCACAGCGCCGCCGACATCGCCACAGCCATCGAGCGCGCGCGCCAGAGCGACAAGCCGAGCCTGATCGCGTGCAAAACCAAGATCGGCTATGGCGCGCCGACCAAAGAAGGCACATCGAAGTCCCTCGGTGCCCCGCTGGGCGACGAAGAGATTGCCGGCACGCGGGAGGCGCTCGGCTGGCCGCATGCCCCGTTTGAGGTGCCTGTCGACATTCTTGATGCCTGGCGGATTGTTGGCGTTCGCGCCGTCCATGAACGTACCGAATGGACCAAGCGCCTGGCCGATGCAGACGTCCAAGTGCGCGCCGAGTTCGAGCGGCGTATGCGCGGCGACCTGCCGGCCGGCCTTGAGGCCTCGATTGGCGACTACATCAAGAAGCTTGCCGAAGACGCGCCCAAGGTCGCCACCCGCAAGGCCTCGGAAATGGCGCTTGAAGCCATTGTGCCCCATCTGCCCGAAGCGGTCTCAGGCTCGGCTGACCTGACGGGGTCGAACAACACCCGCACCTCGGCCATGACGCCGATCACGGCCGACGATTACAGCGGCAACTTCGTGCATTGGGGCATTCGCGAGCACGGCATGGCCGCCGCGATGAACGGCATGGCGCTGCATGGCGGCCTGATCCCCATGTCCGGAACGTTCCTTGTCTTCTCCGACTATTCGCGCCCGGCGATCCGCCTGGCGGCTCTGATGGAGCAGCGCGTCATCCATGTGCTGACCCACGATTCCATCGGCCTGGGCGAAGACGGCCCGACTCACCAGCCGGTGGAGCATCTGGCCGCCCTAAGGGCGATCCCGAACCTTAATGTGTTCCGCCCCGCCGACGTCATTGAGACCGCCGAATGCTGGCAGCTGGCCTTGGAAGCTTCCGGCCGCCCCTCGGTTCTGGCACTAACCCGGCAAGGCCTGCCCTGCATGCGCGCCGATGATATCGGCAAGAACCGCTCGGCCCGCGGCGCCTATGAGCTGGCGCCCGCCGGAGACGAAGCGCAAGTCTCGCTGTTCGCGTCGGGCTCGGAAGTCGAGATCGCGATGGAAGCGCGCAAGGCCTTGATGGATGAGGGCATCGCCGCCCGCGTCGTCTCCGTCCCCTCGTTCGAACTGTTCGGCGAGCAGGACGAAGACTATCAGCTGACCACCCTGGGCAAGGCGCCGGTCAATATCGCGATCGAAGCCGCCATCCGCATGGGCTGGGACCGATTCATCGGATCGAACGGCATCTTCATCGGGATGTCATCGTTTGGCGCGTCTGGTCCCTACAAAGAGGTCTACGAGCATTTCGGCATCACGCCCCAGGCCGCCGTTGCGGCAGCCAAGGCGGCTCTGTCGAACGACAGCTAGGCGCCCAGCTACCTGCGGGGCGCATGGCTGCCCCGCATCCAGCCCTCTTTATTGTCACACGCAGGCCCTTTAGGGTGCCAACGAAAAGCTCGGGGTACCGGCCGTCCAAGGTCCGGAAGCGCTTCAGTCTCTAGGGAGAGAAATTAATGACCGTAAAAGTTGCCATCAATGGTTTTGGCCGCATTGGCCGCAATGTCGTCCGCGCGATCTATGAGTCCGGTCGCAAAGACATCGACGTCGTGGCGATCAACGATCTGGGTCCGGTTGAAACCAACGCGCACCTGATGCGCTACGACTCCGTGCACGGGAAGTTCCCGCGCGGCGTGACGGTCGATGGCGATACGATCCACATCGAAGGCGGCGACAGCTTCAAAGTTCTCGCCGAGCGCGACCCGGCCAAACTGCCCTGGGGCGAGATGGGCGTCGACATCGTCATGGAGTGCACCGGCATCTTCACAGCGAAAGACAAAGCCTCCCTGCATCTTGAAGCCGGCGCCAAGCGCGTTCTGGTCTCGGCACCGGCTGCCGGCGCCGACAAAACCATCGTCTACGGCGTCAACCATGACGTGCTGACCGCCGATGACCTGGTGGTTTCCAACGCCTCGTGCACCACCAACTGCCTGTCGCCGGTTGCCAAAGTGCTCAACGATGCCATCGGCATCGAAAAAGGCATGATGACCACGATCCACTCGTACACCGGTGACCAGCCGACGCTCGATACGATGCACAAGGATCTCTACCGCGCCCGCGCCGCGGCCATGTCGATGATCCCGACCTCCACCGGCGCCGCCAAAGCGGTTGGCCTGGTGCTGCCGGAACTCAACGGCAAGCTCGACGGCTTCGCGATGCGCGTGCCGACGCCGAACGTCTCGGTTGTTGACCTCAAGTTCATCGCCGGCAAAGCCACCTCGGTCGACGAAGTGAACGCGGCGATCAAAGCTGCCGCCAGCGATGGCCCGCTCAAGGGCATTCTTGGCTACACCGAAGACAAGCTGGTCTCGGTCGACTTCAACCACGATCCGCACTCGTCCATCTTCCATATGGACCAAACCAAAGTCATGGACGGCACGTTCGTCTCCGTCCTGTCCTGGTACGACAATGAGTGGGGCTTCTCCTGCCGGATGGCCGACACCGCCGTCGAAATGGCGAAGCTGATCTAGACAGCGACAAAGGCGCGGCTTGGCCGCGCCTTTTTTGTTGCGCAGCCCTTGGCAGTCCCTCTTGCCGCGCGGCGAAGATATCTGCGCACGTCGCCTGTCCAAGCGGGCTTTTCGGCAACGCAAAAGGGGTGCACCGGGTCGCATCATCGCCAGAAAATCAGCCGCCTCGTGCGGGTTCTTGCGATTGCTGAGGTGACCGAGCTGCTCTAGTGGAGAGCACACACAGACCTTTCGGGAGACACGTCGATGCTGCAAACGCTTGCCCTGGGGCTGATGGCCGTCTGCGTGCTCTCGTTTGGGTACATCTTATGGCGGTCTTCTGGAAAACTCGACGCGTTGAGCGATCGGCTCGATGCCCGAAAACAAGACTATATCCGGCTCCAAGCGAGAGGCGACCGCATGTTCAACACCCTCGACGACATGGATCTGAGCGGCAAAATTGTGCTGACGCGGGTCGACATCAACGTGCCCGTCGATGGCGGCAAGGTGACAGACGCCACCCGCATCGAGCGCATTGTCCCCACCATCAAAGATATCCAAGCCAAAGGCGGCAAGCCCGTTCTTCTCGCCCATTTCGGCCGACCCAAAGGCGAGCCGAAGCCCGAATTCTCGCTGCGTGTCACCGTGCCGGCACTGGAAGCCGCGCTTGGGCAAGACATCACTTTCATCGAGCGGCCCGACCGCGCGACCTTGGACGGCGCGCCGGACGATGCGGTGATCTTGGTCGAGAACACGCGCTTCTCGTCGATGGAAGAGAAGAATGATCCCAAGATGGCGCAGTTCCTGGCGTCACTGGGCGATGTCTATTGCAACGACGCGTTCTCCGCCGCGCACCGCGCCCATGCATCGACCGAGGGCGTTGCTCGCCTTCTGCCCGCCTGCGCCGGCCGGCTGATGGAAGCGGAGCTGAATGCGCTGGGCAAGGCGCTCGGCAACCCCGCCCATCCGCTGGTCGCCGTGGTTGGCGGCGCCAAGGTCTCCACCAAGTTGGACCTGCTTTCAAACCTGCTGGCCAAGGTCGACCATCTGATCATCGGCGGCGGCATGGCCAACACCTTCTTGGCGGCCAAGGGCGTGGAAGTCGGCAAATCGCTGGCCGAGCATGATTTGGCCGACACGGCGCGCGAGATCATGGACAAAGCGGCGTCCGAAAACTGCACCATCCACCTGCCGCTCGATGTGGTCGTGGCCCAAGAGTTTGCGGCCAACGCTTGGTCGAAGACGGTGCCGGTCGATCAGTGCCCGCCTGACGCGATGATCCTCGACGCGGGCCCCGAAACGGTCGCCAATGTCATCGCGACGATCGAAAGCTCCAAAACGCTCGTCTGGAACGGCCCGCTCGGCGCGTTTGAGATCACGCCGTTCGATGCGGCCACCGTTGCCGCTGCGCAAGGCGCCGCCAAAGCAACCAAATCTGGCCGGCTTCTGTCGGTCGCCGGCGGGGGCGACACCGTCGCCGCGCTCAACCATGCAGGGGTTGCGTCCGACTTCACCTATGTCTCAACGGCAGGCGGCGCCTTCCTTGAGTGGCTCGAAGGCAAGACGCTGCCAGGGGTTGCGGCGCTGGAAGCAGCGGCGCAGACAAAGCAAGAGTGACCGGCAAGGCCCTAGAAGGCAGCGCGCAATCAAGTTAGAAATACCTAAACAAAGCCGGGCGCAGCTGGGGTGCCCAAACGGTAGACCAACAGGGGAAACACCATGGCTCGCATCACGCTTCGACAGCTTCTCGACCACGCCGCTGAGCACGATTATGGCGTGCCGGCCTTCAACATCAACAATATGGAGCAGGTGCTCGCCATCATGGAGGCGGCTGACGAAACCAACAGCCCCGTCATCATGGCAGCCTCCCGCGGCGCCCGCGGCTACGCGTCCGACGTGATGATCGAGAAAATGATCGACGCCTGCGTCGAACTCTACCCGCACATTCCGGTGTGTATGCACCAGGACCATGGCAACTCGCCGGGCACGTGTATGACGGCCATTCAAGCGGGCTTCACTTCGGTGATGATGGATGGCTCGCTCGAAGCCGACGGCAAAACCCCCGCAAGCTGGGACTACAATGTCGCCGTCACCAAACAGACGACAATGATCGCCCATCTCGGCGGCGCGTCCGTCGAAGGCGAGCTTGGCGTTCTGGGGTCGCTTGAAACCGGCACCGGTGAAGCCGAAGACGGCCATGGCGCCGAAGGCGAACTGTCCCACGACCAGCTCCTGACCGATCCCGACGAAGCCGTCCGCTTCGTCGCTGAAACCAAGGTCGACGCGCTCGCCATCGCCATGGGCACCTCGCATGGCGCCTATAAGTTCACCCGTCAGCCAGACGGCGACATCCTGGCGATGCACGTGATCGAAGAGATCAACAAGCGCCTGCCAAACACCCACCTCGTGATGCACGGCTCGTCTTCGGTGCCGCAGGATCTGCAGGACATGATCAACGAGTTCGGCGGCCAAATGAACCAGACCTGGGGCGTGCCGGTCGAAGAGATCCAGCGCGGCATCAAGCATGGCGTCCGCAAGATCAATGTCGACACCGACAACCGCATGGCGATCACGGCGGCGATCCGCAAAGTGTTCGCTGAGAAGCCATCCGAGTTCGATCCGCGCAAATATCTCAAGCCTGCCCGCGATGCGATGAAGAAGCTCTGCATGGAGCGCAACCAGCAGTTCGGCTGTGCCGAGAACGCCTCGAAGTTCGGCAAGATCTACACCCTTGCCGAAATGGCCGCGCGCTACGAGAGCGGCGCGCTCGACCCGGCCATCAGCGCCACCGCACTGGCGGCTGAATAGCGCCATCTGCGACGACCGAAAATGACGCGAAAGCGGGCCGCCCCGCTTTCGCCCCTTTGTTGCGTTTCCCCACACCCATGGCCCTGTCCGATTACCGTAGCCGGCTGTTTCTCATCGCACCCGATGACCCCCAGCCAGCGTTTGCTGATCAGCTCTCCGCCGCGCTTTCAGGCGGCGATGTTGCGTGCGTGCTGCTGACGCCATCGCACGATGCCGCGCTCAACAAAGCCTTGGTCCAACAAGGCCAAGACGCGGGCGCCGCTGTGCTGATCGCCGATGACACCCCAGCGGCGGGTCGCCTCGGCGCAGACGGCGTTCATCTCAGCCAGGCCAAAGCCATGGACGATGCCACCCTTGCCAAATGGCAGGATGGCGGAAGCATCGTCGGAACCGCCGGCATCAACACGCGCCATTTGGCGCTCGACACCGGCGAGCGCGGCTTTGACTATCTGTTCTTTGGCCGCACGGACCGCGAGCAAGAGCCCGAGACCCATCCCAAAACCACCGCGCTCGCCACCTGGTGGGCGGAGGTGATGGCGGTGCCCTGCGTCGCGTTCTCAGGAACCTCGTCCGCCGCCTTTGAAGCGCTGGCGCACGCGGGCGTTGAATTCATCGCCGTTCGCGACGAAGTCTGGACCGCCACCGACCCGGCCGAAGCCGTCCGCACCCTGAATTCGGCGCTCGACCGCATCGCGCAGCTGCGCATGGAAGCGGCGGCCTGACCCATGGCTCAAACGGTCTCCCGCACCTTTGGCGCCCTCGCCCTTCTGGCCTGTCCGGCAACGCCGCTGGCGGCGCAGCAAGCGCCAACCGACGCGCCGCCAGTCCCAGGCGATGCGACCGCGGCGCCGGGCGATGGCTCTTTTGATCAAGCGCCGGCCAACGCAACGCAGGACGATCGCTTCGCACTCGACCCCGGCCTGGCGTTCGAAGCCTATGTCGCCGGCAACTACGAGCG
>JAHCMG010000309.1 GCA_019192585.1 Devosiaceae bacterium MH13 | reverse complement strand
GCGTTAGAGAGCGTTCCCAAAGACTTGAACGAGGCAGCCGAAATTGATGGGGCTGGCAAGTGGATGACGTTCCGCGAAATCATTTGGCCGAACGTCATGCCGATCGCGGCAACTGTGATGCTCATCCGGGTGATTGAGGCCTTTAAGATCGTCGATCTGCCAAACATCATGACATCGGGTGGGCCAGGCATTGCGACCGAGTCTGTCTCGCTGCAGGCCTACTACGCCTGGCGATCGCTTGATCTGGGGTCGGCCTCAGCGATCGCCTACATCCTGCTGTTCATTACCGTCGTCATCTGCGTGTCGTTCTTCAATCTAGTGGTCTTGGCCAAAGTGAGGGCAAAGCCATGAGCGCGCCAACCCGCCGATACAGCCTGTTTGAACCCAACAAGATTGGCGAGCTCTCGCCCGCGGCCAAATTTATTCTGTACAGCTTCTTGGCCGCTTGGTCCCTGTTCGTCCTGTTCCCCATTTACTGGCTTTTGATCACGTCCTTCAAAACGCCCGCGGCGGTGAACAACGGTCCGTTCTTTCTTCCCTGGGTGGACTTTCAACCCAGCCTTCATGCCTGGCGCGACCTGTTTATCCTCGATTTTGAGGACACCTTCCGCGCCTACAGCAACTCGATCATCATCGCCGTCTCCTCCACCGCGCTCTCGGTGCTTGTTGGGTCGATGGCGGCTTACTCTCTCAGCCGGATTGAGTTCGCGCCCAACCTCATCACGATTTTGTATTTTGTGGCGTTGCTGATCGGCAGCTGTGTCGCAATCGGTGTTTACGGCGCTGATCTTTGGCTCACACTGGCGGTCGCGGTCGCGCTTTTCTTCCTGCTCGCAAGGGCGGTGGGCAAACTCTACACGGTGCGCCTGAAAAACGGAGACATCCTCTTCTGGATCATCTCCCAGCGTATCCTGGCGCCGATTGTCGTCGTGGTACCCATTTACATGATGTTCCAGTCGGTGCGGCTACTGGACACCCACATCGCACTCATCCTTACCTATGCCGTCGTCAACATGCCCATCGTTGTGTGGCTCATGTACGATTTCTTCAGCTCCATCCCCCGAGACCTTGAGGAAAGCGCACAGATCGACGGTGCGACCATGATCATGACGTTTCGAGAAATCGTCCTGCCGCTTTCGCGCGCAGGGCTCTCCGCAACAACGCTACTGGTGATGATCTTCGCTTGGAACGAGTATCTGTTGGCGCTGTTTATCTCCACCTCCAACGCGCAAACACTGCCAATTCTCGTGGCGGCAATGAACGCCGGCGAACGCGGCATCCTTTGGTGGACCATGTCGGTCGCGATCATTGTGATGATCATTCCCGTCGTCGTGCTGGCCGTGGTTCTGCAAAAATACATCACCAAAGGCCTGCTTGTTGGCGCAGTGAAAGGCTAAGAGCAATGAACGCGCATTCTTCTGAACTGACTGCAGTCGCCAAAGGCATCACAGCAGACAAGCTGAACAAATTTTACGGCGGATTTCATGCGCTCAAGGACTTCTCTTTGGAGGTCGTGCCTGGCGAGTTTTTGGTGCTGCTGGGCCCATCGGGTTGCGGCAAGTCCACGGCGCTTCGGATGATCGCTGGTCTTGAAAGCATCTCCAGCGGAACGCTCACAATTGGCGACCGCGACGTCACCGACGTGCTGCCCAAGTACCGTGACATCGCAATGGTGTTCCAATCGTACGCGCTCTACCCGCACAAAACGGTTGGCGAAAACATCGGCTTCCCTCTGAAGGTCGCCAAAATGCCAAAAGATGAGATGGAAAGAACCATCCTCGCCGCGGCCAATCAGGTTGAACTGGCCGATCTGCTAGATCGGCTGCCGAGCCAGCTTTCCGGCGGTCAACGGCAACGCGTGGCGCTGGCGCGAGCGATGGTGCGCCGCCCCTCCGTTTTCCTGATGGATGAGCCGCTATCGAACCTCGATGCCAAATTGCGCGGCAACATGCGCGCTGAACTCAAGCACATGCAAAGCGAACTGGGCATCACGACGATTTACGTCACGCATGACCAAATTGAAGCGATGACCTTGGCGCACCGCGTCGCCGTGATGAGGGACGGCGAGCTGCAACAACTGGGCACCCCCAAGCAGGTCTATTCCGATCCAGCGAACCTGTTCGTTGCCGGGTTTATGGGCTCGCCGCCGATGAACTTCCTAGATGGCGAAATCAAAGATGAGATGTTTGCCGGTCCAGGCATCACACTGGCCGCAAAAGGTTACGCCGATACCGCATATGCCACCTTAGGCTTCCGCCCCGAGGACTGCACCGTCGTTGAGAAGGGCGCAGGGCAATTGGATGCTCCCGTGTACACCTTTGAGATGACCGGCGATCAATCGCTCGTCACCTTTCGGGCCGGCGATAAGTCGTTGGTTGTCAAGATGCCCAACGATTTTGAAGTCGCCGCCGATGAAACGGCTGGCATCTCACTTCCCACGTCCAGCGCCTGTTTCTTTGATCAGGCCACCGGACTTCGCATACGCCCCGCTTCATAGCGTTTCTCACCCACTCTCTCGGGTTCCTCCAGCCCCGCGTTCCCCCCACTCCTTTTTGAAGGCCAATGCAATGAAAGCAGCGCGTATCAACCGGCTCTTTGGGAAGTCTGGCCACTGTTTTGATGTCGCCATCGACCACGGCATGTTCAACGAGCGCACCTTTCTAGGCGGCATTGAGAACATGCATCAGGCCATCAACACGGTGGCCGCCGCGGCACCCGATGCCATCCAGCTTCCGCCAGGAACTGCACCCATTTTGCAGTCGATTGCTGGCAAGGACCGCCCTGCCCTGGTGCTTCGAACCGACATCGCCAATGTCTACGGCAATCCATTGCCTCGCACCCTCTTCTCGGAAGTGATCGCGGATCCTGTGGAACAGGGCGTCGCGCTTGATGCAGCGTGCGTGGTGGTCAATCTGTTGATGCTCCCGAACCAGCCGGAGGTTCACCAAACCTGCGTGCGCAACATCAACCAGCTCAAACGCGCCTGCGATGTAGCCGGCATGCCGCTGATGGTGGAACCCTTGGTGATGCAGGACAATGCCAAGGCGGGCGGCGGGTACATGGTCGATGGCGACCTCGATAAGATCCTTCCCCTGGTCCGCCAGGCCGTGGAGTTGGGCGCTGACATCATCAAAGCGGACCCCTGTGACGATGTCAGTGAGTATCACCGCGTGATCGAGATCGCGCAGAGCGTTCCGGTTTTGGTGCGTGGTGGCGGCAAGGTGTCGGATGAAGAAATCCTAACCCGCACAGCCGCTCTCATGCAGCAGGGCGCCAAAGGCATTGTCTATGGCCGCAACGTCATTCACCACGCCAACCCCGCCGGCATGACGCAGGCGCTGATGGCGGTCGTTCATGACAATGCATCGGTCGCCGACGCGATGGCCATGATTGGGTGAATGGTGCTCGCATGACGCAGGTTGTGAAGTTTGGGGTCATTGGATGCGGCCTTATGGGGCGAGAATTCGCTTCAACTGCCGCGCGCTGGTTGCACCTCACCGACACAAAGGCTCGTCCAGAAATTGTGGCGGTTTGTGACCTCAACCCTGCGCTGACAGACTGGTTTGACGCCAACGTCCCTACGGTTTCCCAAGTCACCGATGATTATAAGGCGCTGCTCGCCAACCCTGAGGTTGAGGCCGTTTACTGCGCTGTGCCGCACAACCTGCATGCCCAGATGTATCCCGACATTTTGGCGGCGGGAAAACACCTTTTTGGCGAGAAGCCCTTCGGCATAGACGCTGAGGCTAACGCCACGATCCAACCCGCGATCAGCGCGCATCCTGAGTTGCTGGTGCGCTGTTCCTCGGAGATGCCTTTCTATCCCGGCGCCCAGAAGGTCATCAATCTGGCCAGATCGGGTGAGTTGGGGGCGATCATTGAAGTCGAAGCGGCCTTTCTTCACTCCTCCGATATGAACCCCAACAAAGCCATCAATTGGAAGCGGATGGTTGATGTGAACGGCGCCTATGGGTGCATGGGGGACCTGGGCATGCATGTCCTGCATGTGCCGCTGCGCCTGGGTTGGCGGCCGTCCTCGGTTTCTGCGGCACTGGTCAACCGGTTTCACACCCGACCCGATGGCAAAGGCAACACCGTTCCGTGCGGGACGTGGGACAATGCAACCATCACCGGCCACGTAGATGATGCGGACGGTGGCTTCCCCTTGGTTCTGAAGACATGGCGCATCGCACCGGGCCACTCCAATACGTGGAGCCTGCGCGTCTTGGGGACGCGAAAAAGTGCCTACTTCTCCACCCAGAACCCGCGCCAGTGGCAATGGATGGACTATGATGGAGGTGCGCAGGTTTGGCAGGTCGAGGACCTTGGCTTCCAAACCCTGTTCCCGGCCATCACAGGCGCAATCTTTGAGTTCGGCTTCCCGGACGCTCTGCAACAGATGTGGGCGGCTTTTCTCGACGAACTGGCTGGCGGGGATGCCCACGGGTTCCACTGCGTGACCCCGCAAGAAGCGGCCGATCATCACGCGGTCCTCAGCGCCGCGTTGAAGGCTGGCACACAGCGCACCGTTGAGCCTGTCACCTATACAGGCTTGTGATGCAGCGCTCTGGCGTGATCTGTGCCGGCAATTGGATCGTGGATCTGGTGCACGAGATCGGGCACTGGCCGGCAGAGCACAATTTGGTCCGTATCGGCGGGCAAAGCCGCAGCATGGGTGGAGGCCCAGCGAATGTTATCGCGGCCCTTTGCGCTTTGGAGACGGGGTTGGACCTCTTGCCCATGGGCGCTATCGGCGACGATGAGTACGGCGCCTTTATCCGCCAGAGCTGCGCGACGCTCGGGCTGGACACTGGCAAGATGGCCGTCAAGCCTAGCATTGCCACGGCCCACACGCATGTCATGTCGGCGGCTGGGCAGAGCCGGACCTTTTTCTACCAAGGCGGTGCGAACGATGCGCTCAGTCTGGACGACTTTCCAGCGGGCACATTTGCGCAAACCGGCGCCCGAATCTTCTACCTGGGCTACCTAACCTTGCTCGGTACACTTGACGCATTGGAGGCTGATGGCAGCACGCAGGCCGCCCGCGTTCTGGAACGTGCCCAGAAGGCCGGCCTCACCACCTGTGTCGATCTGGTGTCGGTCCATCATGATCAATTTCGAAGCATCGTCGGTGCGGCGGCGCCGTTTATCGATTTTCTGATCCTCAACGAGATTGAGGCCGCGCGTGCCATCGGGCGTGATGCGCACCATGATGAGCTTGGGGATCCCTTGAACTTGCTGACGATGGGCAGAGACCTTCTCGACGCGGGCGTTTGCAAAGCGGTGGTCCTGCATTGTGCAGACCGCGCCGTCTGGGTGGGCGCGGATGGTGCGCGCCATTTGCAGCCGGTCGACCCTCTACCCAGCGATCAGATTGCCAGTCATCTCGGGGCCGGTGACGCCTTCTGCTCGGGCATTTTGTATGCCGTTCACGAAGGTTGGGAACCCGAAGATGCGCTTCGATTGGCCAACACGGTTGCCCGCGAGTCGCTGAAGGGAACCAGCGCAAGTGAAGCCATCCCAGCGCTGCATCAACTCGCCAAAACACGCACGCCTTCTTAGCAGAACCAGCACAGGTGAACGCCATGCTTGCAACACGTCTCGTAAAGGTTGGAAACGTTCAAACGGTTGAAGCCCCGCATCCGCAACCGGAGCCCGGCGACATCGTGGTCAAGGTTGAAGCGTCGGGCATCTGTGGGACCGATCGCCACCTGTACAAGGGTGAGTTCCCGTCCAAAGAGAACACCATTCTGGGGCACGAGTTCTGTGGCATTGTCACGGATCCAGGGACGTCCGACCTTAGGGTCGGTACCCGGGTGACGTGTGACCCCAACGCGTGGTGCGGGACCTGTGATGCCTGTTTGCGGGGCCGGGTGAACCTCTGCCAAAACCTGCGCGCGGTTGGCGTTACACGCGACGGCGGGTTAGCCGAGTACTGCGCGTTTCCAGCCCGGCATGCCCATGTTCTGCCCGATGATTTCAACCCGCTCTACGGAGCGTTCTGCGAGCCGTTGGCTTGCACCATACACGGTATGGATATGGGCCATGTGCGGCCCGGTGAGAAGGTGATTGTTATCGGTGGTGGCGTCATCGGACTTTTGGCTGTTCAGCTCGCCAAGAACGCTGGCGCCCAAGTCATGCTTTTGACCCGAAACGCCGCCAAGCAGCAGTTGGGCCTCTCCACGGGCGCTGATCTGGCAGCTGCCGCACCGGAGGAAGTCAAGGCCCATTGGCCCGGCGGTGCCGATCTGGTGGTTGAGTGTGCGGGCGTTGCGGCCACAGTTGAAATGTCGCCGGGCCTCGCGCGCAAGGGCGGCCGCGTTGTTGTGCTTGGGGTTCTCGCCCAAGGTGAGAAGGTATCGATTGAACCGTTCGATATGCTGCTGCGCGAGGTGCAGATGCACTTCAGTTTTTTGAACCCCTTCACACACGAACGGGCAACGCAGATGATTGCCAGGGGCGAAATCGATGTCGCTCCGCTGGTGACGCGCACGATTTCGCTGAAAGACGTCCCCGACGTGATCACGCAGCCGGCGCCAGCAGGCGAAGTGCGCGCGATCGTGACCATGGCTTAGCGCGCTGGTTTCGTCTCAGACGGCTGCGCAGATCCAGACGCTGATTGGGTTTGTTACCGATCCGCCCAAGGCCATGCACAGGACCAGCAGCCCTGTACTTGATGGGTTATGTCGGCAGCAGCAGAACGGGGGATGGAAATCTGGCCACCAAACCTGGGTGATACACCAGCCATCAGTGATTTGGACAATTGAGCTGGTCGCTGTTCCTGCGGTCTGAAACTGCCACGTGGCGAAGCCCATTTGTTTCCTAAACTCTTTGCGAGCGCCGATCATGTGCTCCTCTTTCGGGCTCCCCCGCCGACTGTTGCGCGCAGTGAGGAAGCATCGGTTGTCGGCCTAGCGCGTCAGACAGCGCCATAGCTTGACGGTGTTGAGTGCCGCCTAGCCCTTGAGGCAGAGGCGGGCGGCGCCGATGGCGGCTTCGACATGCTCCGTCTGAACAACCGGAACGCCGAGTAAACGCTGACGAATCTGGGTCCACACCGCGTTTTTGGCGCCGCCACCGGCGGTTAGGACGCGGGTCACGCGCGGTGCCCCTAGAGCGCGAAGCTTCGCGTAGCCGCTCGCCTCAATCCGACCGATGCTCTCGAGCAGGCCGTGCAGGTACTGCGCATCATCGGCTGGCCGTGGCGTCATGCGCGGCGCGAGTGCGGGATCGTTGACCGGAAACCGCTCGCCGGGCTGCAGCAGCGGGTAATAGTCGAGCTCTGATCGACGCTGCGGATCAATCTGGGCGCTCAACCGGGCAAGATCATCGGGACCAAACAGGCTCGCCAACACGCCGCCGCCCGTGTTTGACGCGCCGCCCGCGAGCCACATGCCCTGCACTTTATGGCTGTAGATGCCGCTCGGCGCATCGTCGATCCGTACGTCGCTCAACAGTTTGATGGCGAGCGTCGTGCCGAGCGAGGTGACGCCTTCACCCACTTGACTGGCGCCGCTCGCGAGAAAGGCGGCAACGCTGTCGGTCGTGCCGGCGTGCAGCTGAAGGCTCGTCGAAAGCCCGAACAGCTCAGCGATCGCAGGCGCAATGGTCCCGACCGGTGTGCCGGGTGGTTCGATGTCCGGCAGCAGGTCCATGCGAACGCCCGCGTCTGCAAACCAGTGTGGCCAGGCGCGCGCCTCGGGGTCCCAGCCGAGCTTGAGCGCGTTGTTGTCGTCCGAACCAAGCGACCCGCCAGCCAGCTTGGCCAGAGCGTAGTCCGCCTGGTGCAGCAGATGCCGCCCCCTACCCGCTCCATCGAGCGCTTGAAGGCGCAGCATGCGCGCCAGGGCGGACGACGAGCCGCGCGCAATGGAGGCCGGCTCAACATGCTGTGCGATGGTTATCGCCTCAGCCTCAAAGCCCGATGAATTGTACATCAGCGCTGGCGTGACAGGCTCTAGGGCCTCATCGATCAGAACCATGGTGCCTGAGGTGCCGTCCACGGCGAGGCGCGCGATCGCCTTTGGGTCGTGGCCTGCCTGCCGGAGGGCTTCCACCTGTGCTTCAAGGGTGCGTGTGACGGCCTGCCACCAGGCTTCGGCGTTGTGGTTCGCGTCGTCCGTGTGCGGTGCCCGGGCCGTGCTGATGACCGTACCGGCCTCGTCCAACACAGCCGTGCGGACGCCCGAGGTTCCAATATCAATGCCGAGAACGAGCACGTTAGCTGCCCTCGCCCGTGCCTGCGCGCGC
>JAHCMG010000308.1 GCA_019192585.1 Devosiaceae bacterium MH13 | reverse complement strand
CGTGGCATCGGCCTGAAGATCCGCGACCGTCTCACCATCGGCGAGCCGGGCCTGGGCCGTTGCCGCTTGCGCGGCGTCGGGGAACAGAAGCTGCGTGACATCACGCTGGCCGGCGGCGGAACGGGCAGCCAGTTCAGCTTCATACGCTGCCTGAACCTCTTCTGCGAGCACAGCAGCTGGATCGGCGAGGAGGCTCTCGCTGAGCTGCACATAAGTCACCGCGCGGTATTCGGGCGCCTGATACTCACCGCGCCGGTCGGCAAAGAAGGTCCGCAACGTGTCTTCGGTTGGCGGTTCAGGGGTTTCCAGCGTCGCTTCAGTCAGCGTGATGAAGCTGACGATGCGCTGCTCATTGGCATAGGTGTTGGCGACTTCGAGCATATATTGCGGTGGCTCCAGCCCACCGACCAACCCTTCGGCCAGTTGCTGGCGGGCTGCAAAGGCGCGGGTGTCGGCAACGAAATCGTCCTCGGTGATGCCGTAGGAGCGCAGCACCTGCTGGAAGAACTGGCGGTTGAACCCGCCCGTTTGCAGGAAGATCGGATCGGACGCGATCCGGTCCGCCAACCGGCCGTCGGAGACACCGATGTTCAAGCGCGCGGCTTCAGAGTCGAGCGCCGCCTCGGAGGCCAGTTGTGACAGAAGCTGCCGGTCGAGACCGAACATCTGTGCCTGCTCGAAGGTCAAGCCGGTCCCGATCTGCTGGCTGAGCCGATTGAGCTGCCTTTGCAGCGCGATCTGGAAGGTTTCAGCGCTGATTTCGGAGTCGCCCACGGCCAAAACTGTGCGCTGGCCGATATTCCCAAAATAGCCGCCAAAGCCCAGGCCAGCGACGACCGCGAGCGAGACAACGACCAGAAAGACTTTTGCTGCAGTGGTGCGCGCGGCATCGCGCAAGCGGGTCAACATGATTAAGTTCTTGATTTTGCTTGGTTATCGTCGGCGTATTCGCCGTTGGCCGGACTATAGGCAAATCCGCGCGATGCGCGCAAGCGTTGAGCGTGCGATGGTTGCTTTGCACAGACCCGGTAAACCTGCTAGCAGGCCGGCGATTTTGAGGCTGGACGGGTGCGCCCCTCCGTTGCCGCTGAGGAACAGGTTAGGAAACAGGTATGCCGACATCGGGCATCAGGCCGCTGGTCGCGGGCAATTGGAAGATGAACGGTCTGCGCCGTTCGATGGACACCATTGAAGCCCTTTCCACGCGAGCCAATGAAGAGGGCGTGCTCGAAGCGCTCGATATGCTGGTCTGTCCGCCAGCGACGCTGATTTCGCTTGCGGTAAAGACGGTCGATACGACGCCGATCCACATTGGGGCGCAGTCCTGCCACCCCGCCGAAAGCGGCGCGCATACGGGCGATGTTGCACCTGAGATGCTGCGCGATGTGGGCGCAAGCTACGTGATCACCGGCCACTCGGAACGCCGTGCCGACCATGGCGAGACGGACGCCGACGTGAACGCCCAGAGCGTGGGCGCTTGGCGAGCCGGGCTGTGTGCCATCGTCTGCGTGGGGGAAACCCGCGAAGAGCGTGAAGCGGGCAGGGCGGTTGATGTTGTCGTCGGACAGCTCGCCGGATCCGTGCCGGATGGCGCGACCGCCGAAAACACCGTGATCGCCTATGAACCGGTCTGGGCCATCGGTACGGGGCTGACGCCGACTGTTGAGGACATCGCCCAGATACATGCAGCCATTCGCCAGAGCGTGGCGGATCGCTTCGGCGCGGAAGGCGAAGCGATGCGGCTCCTGTATGGCGGCTCGGTGAAGCCGGGCAACGCAGCTGAAGTCCTCAGCCCGGCGCATGTGGACGGAGCCCTTGTGGGCGGTGCCAGCCTGTCGGCGAGTGACTTTATGGGCATTGCAACAGCCGTCAAAGGGCTAGTTGACGCCTGACCGATGCGCGCCTCGGCGCAGCGCAAAAAGCGATCGGGCAAAAGCTTTTGCCAAGCCCGGCACCATGGTGTATGCGCTGCGGCTCTGACGCCCACAGCGCTCCGTCCAGTGATTTGGATGGCCTTGGCGTCTTGTTCAGCGCCTTGAACATCTTATGTGATCGGCCACGCGGCGATGCCGCCCGGCTGGCTTAGAGAATTGAGTTCCGTATGGATACGCTCGAAACCGTTCTGATTGTTGTGCACCTGTTGGTGGTTATTGCCTTGGTGGCTGTTGTTCTGCTGCAGCGCTCCGAAGGCGGCGCGCTGGGCATTGGCGGCGGCGGTGGTGGCGGTCAGTTCATGTCCTCGCGCGGTCAGGCGAATGTTCTGACCCGGGCGACGGCCTTTCTGGCACTCGGCTTCTTCGCGACATCGATCGCGCTGACCATTTTGGCGCAGACGGCGGCTGGCCCCTCATCGATCCTTGATCAGATTCCAGATGCGCAACCGTCGGCACCGGGCACGACGCTGCTTGAGCAGATTGGCGGGGAAGTTGCGCCCGAAGAAGGCGAGGTTGAAGTGCCAACCGCGCCGGCCGAGCC
>JAHCMG010000307.1 GCA_019192585.1 Devosiaceae bacterium MH13 | reverse complement strand
GCCCGATGACGTCGACCACCGCATCGGCCACCAGTTGCGGGTTCTGCTGCGGGTTGGCCGCGAGGAACCCTTCAAAACCCTCGAGTGTGGCTTTGGGTGCCCCGGCCAAGTCGCCATATCCGGCGTCACGATCACGCGATGCGGGCTGCATCAGGTTATCTATGAACTTGGTGGGGAAGCCGCCGGGCTCGATCACTGCCACATCGACCCCGAACGCGCTGAGTTCCGCCCGATGGTTCTCGCTGAGGGCCTCCACCGCCCACTTGCTGGCGTTGTAGGGGCCGTAGAACGGCAGTGCCACGCGGCCGAGCAGGCTCGATATGTTGACGATCAGGCCTGACCCGCGCGCCCTCATCCCAGGCAAAACGCCGCGGATCATCCGCTGCAAACCGAAGACGTTGATATCGAACAGGCGCTGGAAATCGCTTGGGGAGAAGTTTTCCTGCAAGCCATGCGCACCGACCCCTGCATTGTTGATGAGCACATCAATGTGCCCAAGCTTCGCCGTCGCCTCGGCAATGCCTGCGTCGACGGACGCATCGCTGGTGACGTCGATTTCGACAATCTCGACGCCCTGGGCGCGTAGCTCAGCTGAAACGCCTGCATTGCGACCTTCAGCATCGCGCAGGGAGCCCACAACCGTGTGGCCGGCTTTGACAAGGTCAGCCACGATCAGTTTCCCAAACCCGCTGCTGGCCGCTGTGATGAGGATGTTCATCGTCTCTCTCCATCTGGTTGCCCGTCGCCGGGCTTGTTGATGACGGAGAGGTAAGCCTTGAACAAATTTCAGAACAGTCTGATAGTCTTGAACGTATGGTTCAAAATATTAGATCCTTAAGCGTCGCCTCGCTTCTGAGTTTTCACACCGTTGCCCGGCTGGGTGGGATCAGCGCCGCGTCGGAGCATCTGGGCATGGCAAAGTCTGGGGTCAGCCGACACGTCTCGCAGCTCGAAGAGCATTTCGGGGTGCGGCTTCTGGAGCGCGGCGCCCGGTCTGTTCGGCTCACCCCCATTGGGGAGAAGCTTGATGGCCGCATTCGGTCGATCCTGGCCGAACTCGACTTTCTCGACAGCCTGGTGGACGAAGAAAACACCGGCGCGTCGGGGCAAGTGACAATCGCTGCGACACCGGAGTTTGGCGGCCTGGTAGCGACCGAGCTCTTTCCCCAACTGCTCGAAACCCATCCGAACCTGACGGTCGTGATGCGACCTGACTACGCCTTCGAGGATATGCAGGACCTGGGCACCGACCTAGCATTTCGCGTCGGAACCTTTGACGATGACCGGCTTGTCGCGCGGCACCTTGGTGGCTTTCAGCGCTGGATGGTGGCCGCTCCCAATTTGCTCGAACGCCACCCGTTGCATGAACCTGAAGATCTGGCGGCTCTGCCGTGCCTGACCTTCCGCGGCGACCGCCCTGGGGCTACTTGGCGCTTTGTTTCCAAAGAGCGCGAGACGGCCGTCGACGTGATGGGGCGGATCGCCGTGCGCAGCTTCGGCGTCCTTCAGCAACTGGCCGTCGCAGGGCAGGGTTTTGCGTTTCTGCCGTCCTTTATGCTGGACGAGGATTTGGCGTCGGGAAAGCTGGCGCGCTGTGTTCCAAGCTTCGCGTCACCGCCCGCGCAGGTCTACCTGACGTTCCGGCCCGGCGCTCGCCGCATCGCGCGCGTTGCTGCAGTGATCGAGGCGGCTGAAGAGCTAGTGCCGAAACTGCTGGAGGCGTAAAAGCGCCCTCAAGGTGCAATTTGCACTCTTGACGATCCAAATCTTGCGCTTCCCCCGGATCAAGTCCGGGGTCAACATGCGATTTGGCACCTTTCTTTGGCGCTGATCTTGCGCTTCGGGCTTCGCCCTTAAGGTGCGATCACTTCTGCCGATCCAAATCTTGCGCTTCACTCGCTTGACGCTCGTTCAACGTGCGATTTGGATAGGTCCTAAACCCGTCTCTCCACCATCATCTTCTTAATCTCGGCGATCGCGAGCGCAGGGTTCAAACCCTTCGGGCAGGCCTGGGCGCAGTTCATGATCGTGTGGCAGCGATAGAGCCGGAACGGGTCTTCGAGATTGTCGAGCCGTTTGCCCGTTTCCTCGTCGCGGCTGTCGATCAGCCAGCGATAGGCCTGCAGCAGCACGGCCGGGCCGAGATACCGGTCGCCATTCCACCAATAGCTGGGGCAGGAGGTCGAGCAGCAGGCGCACAGGATGCACTCGTACAGGCCGTCGAGCTTTTCGCGGTCGGCACGGTCCTGCTTCCACTCGCCCTGCGGCTCCGGCGTCACTGTCTGTAGCCACGGCTCGATGGAGGCGTGCTGGGCGTAGAAGTTCGACAGGTCCGGCACCAGGTCTTTAACGACCTTCATGTGCGGCAGCGGGAAGACCTTCACATCGCCCGTCACCTCATCGGTGCCCTTGGTGCAGGCGAGCGTGTTCGTGCCGTCGATGTTCATCGCGCACGAGCCGCAAATGCCTTCACGGCATGACCGGCGGAAGGTCAGCGTCGGGTCGACCTTGTTTTTGATCCAGATGAGTGCGTCGAGCACCATCGGCCCGCAATCATCAAGGTCGACGGTGTAGGTGTCGACACTCGGGTTTGCGTCGTCATCGGGGCTCCACCGGTAGATGCGGAACTGGCGCGTGTTGGTCGCGGCACTGCCGTCATCCTTGGTCGGCGCGGGCCAGGTCTTGCCGCCCGACATTTGGGAGTTTTTTGGAAGCGTCAGTTGAACCATGATCAGTAAACCCGCGCTTTTGGTTCGATGTACGAGATCTCGTTCGACATGGTGTAGGTGTGCACCGGCCGGTCATCGAGTTTGACCTCGCGCTCATCCACATCGACGAAGGCGAGCGTGTGTTTCATCCAGTTGGCGTCATCGCGCTCGGAATAGTCTTCGCGGGCGTGGGCGCCGCGTGACTCTTTGCGGTTGACCGCCGACTCCACCGTCACCACCGCCTGGGAGATGAGGTTCTCATATTCGAGGGTCTCGATCAGATCGGTGTTCCAGATCAGCGAGCGGTCGGTCGTCTTGATATCGTCGGTGCCGGCCCAAACCTCGTTGATCAGCTTGGCGCCCTCTTCGAGCACGTCGCCGGTGCGGAACACCGCGCAGTTGTTTTGCATGACCCGCTGCATGCGCAGGCGCAGCTCGGCGGTGGGCGTTTCGCCGTCGGCGTAGCGGGCCGCATCGAGGCGTGCGAGCGACATCTCGGCTGAGTTCGCGGGCAGCTCTGGATGCTTCTCACCAGGGGTCAGCGTGTCGCCGCAGCGCGCGCCGGCGGCGCGGCCGAACACCACCAGATCGATCAGCGAGTTGGAGCCAAGCCGGTTGGCGCCATGGACCGACACACAGGCAGCTTCGCCGATGGCCATCAGGCCAGGGACGATGCTGTCGGGGTCGCCGCCGACCTTGGTCAGCACCTCGCCATGATAGTTCGTGGGGATGCCGCCCATGTTGTAGTGGACGGTCGGCAGCACCGGGATCGGCTCTTTGGTCACATCGACGCCAGCAAAAATGCGCGCCGACTCCGAGATGCCCGGCAGGCGCTCGTGCAGGATGTCGGGGTCGAGGTGGTCGAGGTGCAGGAAGATGTGGTCGCCATTTTTGCCGACGCCGCGTCCGTCGCGGA
>JAHCMG010000306.1 GCA_019192585.1 Devosiaceae bacterium MH13 | reverse complement strand
CCAAGACTAAAGCCCGACAGGACCCGGGCGATCTCCATCACCTGTTCCTGGTAGACGATGATGCCGTAGGTCTCTTTGAGCACCGGCTCGAGCAGCGGGTGCATATAGTCGGGCTCCTCCTGGCCGTGCTTGATGGCCGCGAAGCGCGGAATGTTGCTCATCGGACCCGGCCGGAACAGCGCGACAAGCGCGATGATGTCCTCAAACCGGTCCGGTCTTAGGCTCAGAAGCGTGCGCCGCATGCCCGCCGATTCCACCTGGAACACGCCGGCGGTGTCGGCCCGTGCGTAGAGCTCGTAGGTCTTTTTGTCGTCCAGCGGCAGATTGGCGAGGTCGACCTCCACGCCGCGCTCTTCAAGCAGCCGCAAGGTCTCTTGGATGATGGTGAGCGTTTTGAGACCCAGAAAGTCGAACTTCACGAGCCCGGCGGGCTCCACCCACTTCATTGAGTATTGCGTCACCGGCATGGTCGTGCCCGGTTCGCGATAGGCCGGCACCAGCTTTTTGAGCGGCCGGTCGGCAATCACCACGCCGGCGGCGTGCGTCGAGGCATGGCGGAAGAGGCCTTCAAGACGCTGCGCCAGATCGAGCATCTTTGCGACGATCGGCTCTTCGCGGGCCGCTTGGAGCGTGTCCACCTCCGCGAGCGCCCGCTCGAGGGTGTAGGGGTCCGCCGGATTGGCTGGCACCATTTTGCACAGCCGATCAACCTGACCGTAGGGCATCTCCAGCACGCGGCCGACATCGCGCATCACCGCACGGGCTTGCAGCGTTCCGAACGTGATGATCTGCGCCACCCGATCATGGCCGTAGCGGTTCTGCACATAGGCGATAACCTCGTCGCGCCGGTCCTGGCAGAAATCGATGTCAAAGTCTGGCATCGAGACGCGTTCGGGGTTGAGGAACCGCTCGAACAGGAGGCCAAACCGCAACGGGTCCAAATCGGTGATGGTCAGAGCCCACGCAACCACAGAGCCCGCCCCAGACCCGCGGCCCGGGCCCACCGGAATGTCTTGGCGCTTGGCCCACTGGATGAAGTCGGCAACGATCAAGAAATAGCCGGGGAACTGCATCTTCTCGATGATCGAGAGCTCGAAATCAAGGCGCTTGGCGTAGCTCTCCCGGGTCTCGCCGGGCGCAAGACCATTCGCCTCGAGACGCTTCTCGAGGCCCTCTTCCGCCATCGTGCGCAAAAGCTGCGCCTCTTCGGCGATCGCGTCGGCTTCGCTGAGTCTGGTTGTCCTGGTCTCATCGCCATCCCCTGGCGACGCGCTCAAACCATGCGCTGTGAACCGTGGCAAAAGTGGCGGGGACGTTCGCGGACGGGTCGAGCATCGCATCGCGATATGCGCCGTGTTCGCGATCGCCTCCGGCAAGTCGGCGAAGCGCAGCCGCATGGTCGCCTGGGTCGCAAACGCATGGTCCGGCGTCAGCCGGCGGCGGTCATCTTCTGAGACCAGCCGCCCATCTGCGATTGCCAAGAGCGCATCATGGGCTTCGTAATCGTCAGCGGAGGGAAAGAAGTTCTCGTTGGTCGCAACAAGCGGCAGTTCATTGTCATAGGCGAGCTTGACGAGCCCCGCTTCCGTCGCCTCTTCCTTTTCGAGACCGTGTCGCTGGATCTCAACGTAAAGACGATCTGAGAACAGGTCCCGGAGGCGGCTGCAACGGTCGGCCGCAACGGCCTCATTGCCTTTCCAAAGCGCTTCACCAAGTGGGCCTTCTGCGCCGCCCGTCAGGCACAGGATACCGTCGGTTTTGCCGCTCAATGCGTCCAGCGGCAGCGCAGGGCCGGTGTTCTCGACATCCGCAAAAGCTTCAGACGCCAGATCAATCAGGTTGGCCAACCCATCATCGGTCGCTGCCAGCAGCACGACGACGGGCAACGGGTCGCGGGAACGGCCGCCGCCGAGCTTCAGGCCGGCGCTCAGGTCGTCATCGATGACGAGGCCTATTTGCAGGCCAATGATCGGTTGGACCCCCGCCTTGGCCGCCTTCTCTGAAAACTCCAGAGCGCCGAATAAGTTGTTGGTATCAGTGATCGCGACGGCGGGTTGACCATCGGCCTTTGCCAAATCGATCAGTCGCTGGGCCGGTAGCGCCCCTTCAAGCAGCGAGTACGCGGTGTGCGACCGAAGATGAACAAACGGAAGTGTGCTGTTCTCACTGTCCATCGTTGCCGTCCTTACCCGCCCCAGGTTTCACTCCGGCAATCGGTGATTGCCGCCGCCCACGCCTCGACAATAGGCGCTGGCCGCCAGGCAACAAGGTGGCACAAGCGTCGCAAAGCCGGCATTCACAGCTCTCTTGCGTACTCGGTCCTCGCACACGCCCAACCCATGAAGCCTGGGGGCACACTCAAGCCGGGCGCGACCGAGATACGGAAACCCTAGGCGACGAGACCGACGCACATCATCAACATGCCCACAACCAAAAGCGCACAGCTGTCACGAGGAACCGACATGTCCAACTCCTTACACAAGAACATAATATGAACTTAGTTCTGTTTTTGTTCTTATGTCAAGAGGTGGCTGGAGTTGGGCCTTAGGCCGCGTGGCTTCCCGCCAGTTCTGCCGGCACAACCTTGCCATCGGCCAGCGTGATGACCCGGTCGGCGCGCGCGGCGAGTTCCATATTGTGGGTCGCGATAAGCGCTGCGACGCCGGCCGCCCGCACAAGCGCCAGCAGCACCTGGAACACATGGTCGGAGGTCTGCGGATCGAGATTGCCGGTGGGCTCATCAGCCAGCAGCAAGTCGGGCGCGTTCGCCATGGCTCGCGCGATCGCCACGCGCTGCTGCTCGCCGCCGGACAGTTCGGCCGGCCGGTGAGACGCTCTCGGCCCGATGCCAAGATAGTCCAACAGCTCCTGCGCGCGGGCAGCTGCCGTCGCCTTGTCGAGGCCCGAGATAAGCTGCGGCATCATCACATTCTCGCGGGCGTCAAACTCCGGCAGAAGATGATGGAACTGGTAGACGAAGCCGATTTTCTGGCCGCGCAGCGTGCTCAGTTCGGAATCATCGAGAGCCGACGTGTCCATGCCGGCCACGCTGACGCGCCCCGCGTCTGGCCGGTCCAAGAGACCGCACAGATGCAAAAGCGTCGACTTGCCCGCACCAGAGGGCGCGACCATCGCGACAAGCTCGCCCGAATGGATGGCAAAGTCTGCGCCGCTGAGCACTTTGAGCTCCCGCTCACCGGACTGAAAGCCCCGCGAAACCCCGGTCAGTTCGAGCCGCTTTGACGGGCTACTCATACCGCAGCGCCTCAACAGGATCCAGCTTGGCGGCGCGCCACGCGGGGTAGAGCGTCGCCAACAGCGACAGACCCAGTGCGATGACGAGGATCATGGTCGTTTCAACCGGGTCCATGTCGGCGGGCAATCGGGAGAGGTAGTAGAGTTCGGGCGAGAACAGCTCGGTTTGCGTCAGCGCCGAGATCGCGCGGCGGATGTTCTCCGCGTTCGCGCAGATAATCGTGCCAAGCACAAAGCCGCACGCCGTGCCGACCATGCCGATGCTGGCGCCCGTCATGATGAACACACGCAGGATTGCGCCGCGCGTCGCGCCCATGGTCCGCAAAATGGCGATGTCGCGGCCCTTGTCTTTGACCAGCATGATCATGCCCGAGACGACGTTGAGCGCAGCGACCAGCACAATCATGGTCAGGATGAGGAACATGACATTGCGTTCCACCTCCAGCGCCGAAAAGAAGGTGAGGTTTCGCTGGCGCCAATCGACCGAGAACAGCGAGCGCTGTGCCGCGCCCTCTATGGTCGCGCGCATGGCGCCGATTGCATCGGGGTCGTCCACGTAAACATCGATGCCAGAGACCGTCTCGCCTCGGTTGAAATAGGCCTGCGCTTCGGCGAGCGGCATGTAGACGAACACCAGATCATATTCGGACATGCCGATCTCAAAGATCGCTTGGACCCGGTAGGCCTTGATCCGAGGGGTCACGCCAAATGGCGTCACCGATCCTCGCGGCGTCACGATGGTGATGCTGTCGCCAACGGTAACGCCCAAAGTGGAGGCCAAGCGCGAGCCGATAACGAGCGTTTCGGCGGGCTCGCCTGCGGGGGCGTCGAAGCCATCAAGCGTTCCCGAGCGAACCGATTCAGGCAGCGATGGCAGCGCTTTGAGGCTATCTTCGCTGATGCCGCGCACGATCACCCCATTGCTGGCGTTAAGCCCCGAAGCGAGGGCCTGTCCTTCAACAAACGGGATGGCGAGCTCGACCCCGTCCACGGCGCTCACCCGATCGCTGACCGCGTCGAAATCATCGAGCGGCCGGTCGATCGCCTGGAGTACCAAATGGCCATTGATGCCGAGGATCTTGTCGAGAAGCTCAGCGCGGAAGCCGTTCATGACGGCCATCACGACGATCAGCGTCGCAACGCCGAGCATGATCCCCAGGAACGAAAAGCCGGCGATGACCGAGATGAACGCTTCCCTGCGCCGCGCGCGCAGGTAGCGCAGCGCGAGCATGCGCTCGAACAGGCCAAAAGGTGCGGACCGTTTGGTTGGTTCAGAAGGCGCGTCGGACGCCGGAACGGGTCCTTGCGCGGCGTCAGTGGCCAAGAGGGTTTCCTTCGGATGCGGTTCTTGTGGCAGTTCGCCAGCCGTCAGCTGGCAAGATGCCACGATTCGTCGTGGCACCGCGATGCCTGCCAACCGTGACAGAATTGCGGAGCCCTACGCTGTCAAAGCGCTGACGACGCCACCCAATGGAACCATGGTTCGCTCCCCGGTGGCGCGGTCTTTGATCTCCGCTTCGCCGGCCGCCAGCCCCTTTGGTCCGATGATAACCTGCTTGGGCAAGCCGATCAGGTCCATTTGTGCAAACTTGGCGCCACCCCGGGCATCGGTATCATCGTAGAGGACGTCGAGCCCGGTATTCGCCAGCTCGGTTTCGAGCGTCTCGCAGGCTGCATCACAGGCGGGATCGCCGGCCCGCATCGAGATGAGCCCGACATCGAATGGCGCAACCGACGCGGGCCAGATGATGCCGCCATCATCATGCGAGGCTTCAATGATCGCCGGCACCAGCCGCGTTGGGCCGATCCCGTAGGAGCCCATATGCACCGGCACATCCGCGCCATCGGGGCCCGTCACAACGGCTTTCATGGGATCGGAATATTTGGTGCCAAAATAGAAGATGTGACCCACTTCGATGCCGCGCGCGGCGATCCGGCGCTCTTGCGGCACCTCGGCTTCAAACGCCGCCTGGTCATGCATCTCTTCAGTCGCGGCGTAGCCGGACAGAAAGGGGGCAACGATGGAGTCGAGCTCACCGCGGAAGTCTGTGTCCGCGCCGGGGACCGGCAGGTCCAAAAGCGCCTGGTCGCAGAAGACGGCACTTTCGCCAGTGTCGGCCAGAATGATGAACTCGTGGCTGAGATCCCCACCTATGGGGCCCGTGTCGGCGCGCATGGGAATGCTCTTGAGCCCGAGCCGGTCGAACGTGCGCAAGTACGCAATGAACATGCGGTTGTAGGCGGCACGCGCCGCATCGGCATCGAGGTCGAACGAATAGGCATCCTTCATCAGGAACTCGCGCGAGCGCATGGTGCCGAACCGCGGGCGGACCTCGTCGCGGACCTTCCACTGGATGTGGTAGAGGTTCAGCGGCAGGTTTTTGTAGGACCGTACGGCGGACCGGAAGATCGCCGTGATCATCTCTTCGTTCGTCGGACCATAGAGCATCGGGCGCTCGTGCCGGTCGGTGACCCGTAGCATCTCCGCCCCATAGGCCTCGTAGCGGCCCGATTCCATCCACAGTTCAGCGGGCTGGAGCGTGGGCATCAGCAGTTCAATCGCGCCCGACCGGTCCTGCTCTTCGCGGATGATGGCGCAGATCTTATCGAGTACCTTCTTGCCGAAGGGGAGCCAGGAATAGATCCCGGCCGCTTCCTGGCGGACGAGGCCTGCCCGCAGCATCAGCCGATGCGAGACGATCTCCGCTTCGCGCGGGGTTTCCTTCAAGGTCGGCAGGAAGTAGCGCGACAAGCGCATGGCACACTCCGTGGGGATGCGGTTGATGCAGTCGCCTGGGCGGGCGCAAGGCACCACCGCAAGCGTTGAGCGTTTCTGTCAATCAGCCCCGCCGCCGCTTGGCAAGACGCACAACAGCTTGGCCCACCGCTAAGGTGCGCAGGGGTGCGGCGGCGGCGGCATATACAGAACCGCGCCGCCCTGGACGCTGTCGCGCCTGCTTGGTCGGCGCTCGCCTTGGCGCGGCACGGTCTCGCCATAGATCAGATCGATGCTGGCCGTCGGGCCAAGGTCCGCTGGCCGGCCTGTGGGGCGCGCACGATAGTTAGCATGGGGGATGACCACCGGTCCCGAGACGGTGTGCTGAGGCGCACACGCGCCGCTGCCGGTAAGCTGATGACGGTTGCTGACGGCCTGTGCGCCAGCACTTGGAACGGCTGCCAAGAAAAGCGCTGCGCTGAGCAGCGCCACGCCAGTTCTTTGCGTTGCCCATTTTTTGATCGGCGCCTGTCTCATAGTCGCCAGATAGCACGTTAACTCAACGGAAGGAGCGCTGGAAGCAGTGCATGGTAAACCGGTTGCAGCGGGCGCCCTTGGCCTGCGACATGTTGACCAGCTATCGCGCGCAAAGCCCGCATTTGATCAATTTAGGCGGCGTTGAAAACAAGCCTGCAATCATTGTGCAACGCAGCACATTTTTTGCGTGACTCCTAACCGGAAAAACGCCTACATAGTGAGCATAAGTGGTGATAAGCCGCACGAATAACAGCCAGTGGCTCAAGTCTCGGGGGGAGACGCGGGGTTTATTGGATTTCACTGAGGCAGAGCTTTGCTCTGCCTCTTTTCTTTTGCGCTGAGCTGCAAATTTCGGGGCCCTGCCCCAGCGTCATAAGAGGCGCGTAAGCTTCAGACCAAAGCCTGCTTCACCAAGCATGATCGGGTCAGTCCACCGAGACGTCTGGCAAGTCCAAATCGGTGATCGACAGGCCCGAATAGACCAGCAGCCAATAGACGAAGCCGAACACGATGGTCGCAACCACCGTGTTGCGCAGAGCGATTTTGCCAACCTTCATCGCCGCGGGTGCGCTCGCGGGGGCTCCTGGCACAACGCTGCCGGACTCGCCCTGCGTGCGGACGCCAAACGGCAGAACGGCAAAAAGTGTCACCCACCAGATGACGAAATAGATCGCGAACGCGCTACCAAGGCTCACTGAAACCGCTCCCAAACTCGCATGGTACCGATCATACGTTCAGGTGCGCTATCAGACTTGCTCCAGCTCGATCAACGTGCCGTTGAAGTCTTTGGGATGCAGAAACAGCACCGGCTTGCCGTGGGCGCCAATCTTGGGCTCGCCGCCGCCAAGAACGCGCGCCCCTTCGGACGCAAGTTTGTCGCGGGCTGCCAGGATGTCGTCGACCTCAAAGCACATGTGATGGATGCCGCCCGCTGGGCTCCGCTCAAGAAAGGCCGCGATGGGTGACCCCTCGTCCAGTGGCTCGAGAAGCTCGACCTTTGTGTTCGGCAGTTCAACAAAAACCACGGTCACGCCATGGTCAGGCTCAGCTTGCGGCTCCGAGACGGTCGCGCCGAGTTGATTGCGGTATTGCGCCGTCGCAGCGGCCAGGTCGGGAACGGCAATGGCGACATGGTTGAGGCGTCCGATCATCGCTTGATGTCCTCATCGATCAACAGGGCGTGGACATGACAAACCGGGCGCTTGCCCCAAACGTCGCGGACTTGGTTGCGGATCGATTTGCGCAAACTGTCGGCCAGTGCGTCGACGTCGCGGCGCCTGCCGCCCGGCAGCGAGCGAAACGCTTGGCTGGCAAGATCGAGCACGAAGGCGTCGGCATCCTCGCCATCGAGCGTGTCCGGCAGGCCGTCGACGATGACCTCGATGTCCGAGACCAAACGCCCTGACCGCGAAACCGCCAGCCCAACGGTGATGACCCCAACATCCGCCAGGCCACGACGCTCGAAGACGCCGCTCTCAGCTGGCGGCAGCAAGAGGTCACCGTCTTTGACGAGGAATGAGGGCTCAATCCCATCGATGATGTCAGCCCCATCGGCCCGGATTTCGAGAATGTCCCCATCGCGCACAATGGCTGCGCCATAATCATGCTCGCGGG
>JAHCMG010000305.1 GCA_019192585.1 Devosiaceae bacterium MH13 | reverse complement strand
CAACCGGCGGCGCGTTCGCCCGAGCCTTGATGTTGATCTCACCGTCGATGCGATGGAGCTGGCTGACGAGGTCAACCACATCGTCCTGTTCTCAGGTGATGGCAATTTCCGCCCCCTAGTTGAGTCGTTGCAGCGGCGCGGCCGGAAGGTGACCGTCGTGTCGTCGCTGAAAACGAATCCCTCTATGGTCTCCGACGAGCTGCGCCGCCAGGCCGATCACTTTCTTGAGCTCGACAATCTGGTGGATCGCATCGGCCGCGCCGATGACGACCGCAGCGCGCGGCGCGACCTTGATAGGGACGATGGGTATGAGGACGACGACTTCGATAGCTAAGGCATCGGAACCGCCCGTCCCCTGCACCCTGTGCCCGCGTCTGCACCGGTTCATCGAAGAGCAAAAAGCCGCTCATCCTGATTGGCACAACGCGCCGGTCCCGAGCTTTGGCGACCCGACCGCGCGGCTGCTGATTGTCGGCTTGGCGCCTGGCATGCGCGGTGCGAACCGCACGGGCCGACCCTTCACGGGCGATTGGGCGGGAGGCCTTCTGTACGCCACATTGGGCAAGTTCGGCTTCGCCAAGGGGACGTACCAAGCCGATCCGGACGATGGCGTGACCTTGCACGATGCGCTGATCACAAACGCGGTGCGCTGCGTGCCGCCGCAGAACAAGCCCACCGGCCCTGAGATCGGCACGTGCAACCAGTTCCTCAAAGCGCTGCTTGAAGCGCATCACAGCGTGCGGGTCATCGTCGCGCTGGGGCGCATTTCGCACGATGCAATCTTGCGGGCGCTCGACATCAAGCGCGCCGCCCACACCTTTGGCCACAATGCGCATCACGCGCTGCCTGGCGGACGCTCGCTGATCGATAGCTACCATTGCTCGCGCTACAACACGAACACCGGCCGGCTGACGAGAGAGATGTTTGAGGCGGTCTTTGCGCAGGTGACGGAACGGCTGGCCACGCCTTCGTGACGGCTTTCGCTCAGCCGCGCTCGCGCAGCAGCCGGGCTTTGTCGCGCTGCCAGTCGCGGTCTTTTTCGGTCTGGCGCTTGTCGTGCACCTTCTTGCCCTTGGCGAGCGCCACTTCGAGCTTCGCCCGGCCGCGATCGTTGAAGTAGAGCCGGGTTGGGATCAGCGTCATGCCTTCGCGTTGAGTGGCGCCGATGAGCCGGTTGATCTGCCGGCGGTGCATCAACAGCCGCCGCGGCCGCTTGGGGTCATGGTTGAACCGGTTGCCCTGGAGGTATTCGGGGATGTGGGCGTTGATGAGAAACAGCTCATCGCCTTCAGCCGATGCGTAGCTTTCGGCAATCATCGCCTTTCCTTCGCGCAGGCTTTTCACCTCGGTGCCCGTTAGCTCCAGGCCCGCTTCGAAGGTTTCCACAAACTCATAGTTGAAGCGCGCCTTGCGGTTTTCCGCGACGGTCCGACGGGGACCGGCTGACGCTGCCTTGCTTTTCGTCGCCATGACTGAATGCCTCCAAGGGGGCGCATATGCCCCTTCGGAGCTAGCTGTTCAACAGGCCAGCGAACCGCAAAGCGTCGGCGACCAACTCTTCGGTCTGTTTTGAGATCGGAACCATGGGCAGGCGGACGTCCGCTTTGCACTTGCCGAGCATGGCCAGCGCCGCTTTGACGGGCGATGGGTTGGTCTCAGCAAACAGCGAGGTGTGCAGCGGCATCAACCGATCGTGGATCTCAAGCGCCTTCGCATAATCGCCAGCCGCGCAGGCTGCCTGCATGGTCGCGCATAGCTTGGGCGCCACATTGGCGACGACCGAAATGCAGCCATGCCCGCCATGAGCATTGAAGGCCAGCGCCGTGGCATCCTCACCAGACAGTTGCACAAAGTCCGGCCCCATCGCCGCGCGCTGCTCGGACACGCGAACCATATTGGCTGTCGCGTCCTTAACGCCGACGATCGCCCTGCCCTCGCGGTGAAGCCGCGCCATGGTGTCGACGCTCATATCGATCACCGAACGGCCGGGAATGTTGTAGATCAGGGTGGGCAGGTCCGCGGCCGCATCAATGGCCATGAAGTGCTGGAACAAGCCTTCCTGGCCTGGCTTGTTGTAGTAGGGCGTGACGACCAAGATCCCGTCAGCGCCGACAGATTGGGCGTGCTGCGCAAAATCGATGGCTTCAAGCGTGTTGTTTGAGCCCGCGCCAGCGATCACCGGCACCCGGCCCGCCGCGCGTTTCACAACGCTTTCGACCACCTGCTTGTGCTCGTCATGGCTCAGCGTCGGCGATTCGCCGGTCGTTCCAACCGGAACGAGGCCGGTGGACCCTTCGCTGATCTGCCAATCAACGAGCGCGTCGAGCGCAACGAAATCGACGGCATCGCCATCGAACGGTGTAACCAGGGCCGGGATGGACCCGCTGAACTGTGGCATGTGGATCTCCTGAGGCGGCGGCCGTCAAATTGCCGGATCGCCCACGCAAAACTGCGGCGGACCATAGGTTTGGCCGACGTTTTGAGCAACCCATGCGTCGGATCACCTCCTCCAATACCTAACGATCGGGGCGGCCTGTTCACCGGTCTTTCACCATAGCGCCGTAGCAAGGGGGCTAAACCTGCAGTCAGCTTCTGCACTACCGGCTGCGCGGCGGTCCGCTCAAGCGCGCGCGCCGGACTTTCGCCGCCTTCTTGGTGCGGTGTCAGCATGTGCAGCGCCCGCGAGCAGGGTTTCTGGGGCACGAGACTTACGACGTCAGGACGGTTCGTGATGACAGCCAGTTGTTCAAAGACCATGCAACCCTGCGGACCGCTAGCTGGCGGACTGGTGGCGGGCGGTTTGGCCCTCATAGCCGCGGGGTTTGCCACAGTCCTCGCCCCGCCAGCCGCGCTGGCAACACAGGTGCCCGCCCTTGATCCATCGCTCGCGCCGCTGACCCAGCCGGCGCCTGCGCAGGGACTAACCATGGCGCGCTATGGCGGCTCGGACG
>JAHCMG010000304.1 GCA_019192585.1 Devosiaceae bacterium MH13 | reverse complement strand
CGCCTTTAAGGGGATCGCCGAAGGGGTCGAGAACTCGAACTTCCTGCTGCGCACAGAGGCGGGCAGCTTCATCCTCACCTTGTTCGAGAAGCGGGTAAACCGGGATGATCTGCCCTTCTTTTTGGGCTTGATGGACCATCTCTCGGCCAAAGGTCTGACCTGCCCAGAGCCCATCAAACGACGTGATGGTGCTGTGCTGGGCGAACTGTGCGGGCGCCCTGCAACGATCATCTCCTTTCTCGACGGTGTGGCGATCCGCCGGCCAAGGGCGGAGCATTGCCGCAAATTGGGCGAGGTGCTGGCCCGGTTTCACATCGCAACCGGCGACTTTGCGCTCGTCCGGCCCAACACGCTTTCCCTTTGCGGCTGGAAGGACCTGTTTGCGACCATCCCCGAGACGGCGGACGCAAAGTTTCCGGGCCTGCGAAGCCGCATGGAGCGTGAACTGGCGCAGATGGACAAGGTGTGGCCCACGGGCCTGCCGTCGGGCACCATCCATGCCGACCTGTTCACCGACAATGTGTTCTTCCTTGGCGATGAGGTGTCGGGCCTTATCGACTTCTATTTCGCGTGCACGGACGCATTTGCCTATGACCTGGTGATCTGCCTCAACGCCTGGTGCTTTGAGCCCGATCTGGCCTTCAATGTGACCAAGGCGCGGGCGCTGGTGGCGGGATATCAAAGCGTGCGCAAGCTTGAGCCCGCCGAGGTGGAGGCCCTGCCGCTTTTGGCGCGCGGCGCTGCCATCCGCTTCCTTGTCACCCGGCTCTACGATTGGCTGACGGTGCCCGAGGGCGCCCTCGTGGTCCCCAAAGACCCCAAAGAGTATGCAACCAAACTGGCGTTCCACCAGGGCGTGTTCGACGCCCGCTTCTACGGCATCGACTTTGACTGAGCCAGGGAACAAGACGGTCGAGATCTGGACCGACGGTGCGTGCTCCGGCAATCCGGGGCCCGGCGGCTGGGGCGCGATCCTGACCTACCAAGGCCATGAGAAAGAACTCAAAGGCGGCGAGGCGGAGACCACCAACAACCGAATGGAGCTGCAGGCGGCGATCGAGGCGCTCAGCGCGCTGACGCGGCCCTCGACGGTCAAGCTGCACACCGATTCTGTGTACGTCAAAGACGGCATCACCCAGTGGCTTCCCGGTTGGAAAGCGCGGGGCTGGAAAACGGCCGCCAATAAGCCCGTCAAGAACCGTGAGCTTTGGGAAGCGCTGGACGAGGCGCTCCAGCGGCACACAGTCTCGTGGCACTGGGTGAAGGGGCATGCGGGCCATGAGATGAACGAGCGCGCGGACGAATTAGCCCGCGCCGGCATGGAGCCGTTCAAGCCGAAGAAGGCGGATCCCCCAGAGAGCTAGCCCCCAAGCTAACCGTCATGGGAAGAGCGCCACCTGCTCCAACGCCGTCGCTTCATCAAAGCCGAACGCCAGATTGAAGTTCTGGATCGCCTGCCCGGCAGAGCCTTTGACCAGGTTGTCGAGCGCCCCGATGATGATCGCCCGGCCCGGCAAACGGTCGGCGAACACGGCGATGTCCACCCGGTTCGAGCCGCGCACATTCTGGGTCTTCGGGACCGCACCGGCGGGCAGAACCTGGACGAACTGTTCGTCGACATAGCGTCTAGCCAATGCCTCGCGGACGCTGTCTGCCGTCGCGCCACCAGCCAAGCGCACATGGCAGGTGAGCAGCTCGCCACGCGCCATCGGCACCAGATGCGGCGTGAAGCCGATCGTGATCGGCGCGCCGGCGGCCTTGGACAGTTCCTGTTCGATCTCAGGCATGTGGCGGTGGTGACCGACGCCATAGGGCGACGTGCCCTCACCCGCTTCGGAGAACAGCATGCCCTGCTTGAGGCCCCTGCCCGCGCCTGAGATGCCAGTTTTTGCATCGATGATGATGTCTTCGCCCGCGATCTGCCCATCGGCTAAGGGCGGCAGAAGCGCCATCAGCGCGGCGGTCGGGAAGCAGCCGGGACACGCGATGATCTTGGACCTGGAGACGGCATCGCGGTTGTGCTCGGTCAGCCCGTAGGCCGCTTCGGGCTGCAATTCCGGGGCGCCGTGCTCAATGCCATACCATTGGGCGTAGGTATCGGTGTCACGCAGCCGGAAATCCGCCGACATATCGACAACGACGCAGTCGGGGTTCGACGCGCGGATGGCCTTGGTGGTGGCCTGGGTGGTGCCATGGGGCAACGCGCAAATCACGCAATCCACGGCGGTCCAATCGACCTCTTCGATTGCCACAAGATCGGGCAAGCCATAGCCGCGAAAATGCTCGAAGACGGCATCGATTGGCTTGCCGGCATGGGTGTTCGCTGTCAGCGCCACGAGCTCGATGCCTGGATGCCGCAGTGCCAAGCGAATGGCGTCCGCACCGGTGTAGCCAGACGCGCCCAGAATGGCAGTGTTGATGACTTTCTGCATGGCTGAACCCTCAACCCATCAAACACAAAAAAGGCGGGACGCCGAAGCGCCCCGCCCAAAACCCATAGCGGATGCTGAGCGTCAGCGCTTGGAGAACTGGAACGAACGGCGGGCTTTAGCCTTACCGTACTTCTTACGCTCCACAACGCGGCTGTCGCGGGTCAGGAACCCACCAGACTTCAGAACACCGCGAAGCTCCGGCTCGTAGTGCGTCAGTGCCTTGGAGATGCCGTGGCGCACCGCACCGGCCTGGCCGGACAAGCCCCCACCTTTAACGGTGGCGTCGATGTCGTACTGGCCATCGCGCGCGGCGGCAACGATCGGCTGCTGCACGATCATCTGCAGCACCGGGCGCGCAAAATAGGCCGTGAAATCCTTGCCATTGACGGTGATGCGGCCAGAGCCAGGCTTCACCCAAACGCGGGCGATGGCATCTTTACGCTTGCCGGTCGCATAGGCGCGGCCGTGCTCATCGAGCTTCTGCACGTGCACCGGCGCAGCCTCGGTGGCCGGAACATCGCCTTCGACGCCCATCGCGCCGCCAAGCTCTTCAAGAGACGTGATCTGTTCGCTCATTATGCAGCACTCCGGCTGTTCTTGGCATTCATCGCCTTCAGGTCAACGGCCTGGGGCTGCTGCGCCTCATGGGGATGTTCGGCGCCGGCATAGACGCGCAGGTTCGACATTTGTTGGCGCCCAAGCGGGCCGCGCGGCAGCATGCGCTCAACGGCTTTGAGGACGACGCGCTCTGGAAAGCGGCCTTCGAGGGTCGTTTTCGCGGTGCGCTCTTTGATGCCGCCGGGATAGCCGGTGTGCCAGTAGTACTTCTTCTGGTCACGCTTGCGACCGGTGAAGACCACCTTGTCGGCGTTGATGACGATGACATTGTCGCCGCAATCAACATGGGGCGTGAAGATCGGTTTGTGCTTGCCGCGCAGGCGGGAGGCAACGAACGCGGCGAGCCGGCCGACCACAAGGCCTTCGGCATCGATCACGATCCATTGCTTTTCCACCTCAGCGGGTTTTGCGGAAAAGGTTTTCATCTCAACTTCCATCATAGGGCCGCACGCCGAAGGGCGCAGTCTCGGCTCAGGTCTGACGCGCGGGAAACTTTACAGCAGATGTCTGCCAGAGCGTGGTCGTATAAGGACCACACCTGACGACGTCAATGCCCGTTCTGCTTAATTTCAATAGCAAATAGAATAGCTTAGCAATTTGGTATTATAATACCACATAAAGGATGGCCGATTTGCCGTCTTTGATCCGCGTTGACGCCGACGTTTGTTCTATATAAAGAACGCACATTCGATATTCAGAACACTGCCTGCCCAGGGCGGCACAGCACGGAGATTTTCACGATGGCCGACACGCAACAGGGCTTTAGCACGCTTTCGGTTCATGCCGGTGCGCAACCGGACCCGACAACCGGGGCCCGCGCCACACCCATCTACCAAACGACCAGCTTTGTGTTCGAAGACACCGAGCATGCAGCCAACCTGTTCGGGCTCAAAGCCTTCGGGAACATCTATACCCGCATCATGAACCCAACGCAGGACGTCCTCGAGCAGCGCATCGCCGCACTCGAAGGCGGCACGGCTGCCCTGGCGGTGGCGTCGGGCCACTCGGCGCAGCTTTTGGTGTTCCACACGCTGCTGCAGCCCGGCGATGAGTTTGTTGCCGCCAAGAAGCTCTATGGCGGTTCGATCAACCAGTTCAACCACTCGTTCAAGAGCTTCGGCTGGAACGTCATCTGGGCCGACCCCGATGATCTTGAGGCGTTCGAAGCCTCGATCACGCCGAAGACAAAGGCAATCTTTATCGAGTCCATCGCCAACCCTGGCGGCGTGGTCACCGATATCGAAGCGATTGCCGACATCGCCCAGCGAGCCGGCATTCCGCTGATCGTCGACAACACGATGGCGAGCCCATACCTGGTGCAGCCGATCAAGCGTGGCGCGAACATCGTCATCCACTCGCTGACCAAGTTCATCGGCGGCCATGGCAATTCTATGGGCGGCATCATTGTCGATGGCGGCAACTTCGATTGGTCGGCGTCGGGCAACTATCCAAAGCTGTCCGAAGCGCTCGCCGAGTATCACGGCGTTAAGCTGCACGAAGCGCTGGGCGGCATCTCCTTCGCAATCGCGTGCCGCGTTTTGGGCCTGCGCGATCTTGGCCCGGCCATCTCGCCGTTCAACGCGTTCCTGATCGCTACCGGCCTTGAGACGCTGCCGCTGCGCATGCAGCGCCATTGCGACAATGCCCGTGCCGTTGCCGAATACCTGCAAGGCCACGACAAGGTGGCCTGGGTGTCTTACGCGGGCCTGCCTGGCGACAAGTACAACGCGCTGCAGCAGAAATACGCGCCCAATGGCGGTGGTGCGGTCTTCACCTTCGGCCTGAAGGGCGGGCATGAGGCCGGCGTCAAGTTTGTCGAGGGGCTGAAACTGTTCTCGCACCTCGCCAACATTGGCGACACGCGCTCGCTGGTCATTCACCCCTCATCGACGACGCACTCGCAGCTGTCCGAAGAGCAGAAAGTGGCGGCCGGCGCTGCGCCGGACACGGTCCGCGTGTCGATCGGGATCGAGGATGTTGCAGACATCATCGCCGATATCGAGCAGGCGCTCGCCTAACGGCCAACTCGGACCGAAAGTTAAGCCAGCGCTTCCACGGAGCGCTGGCTTTTTTATGCCTGGACGTTTTGGGCCTGCGGAAGGCCAAGGCCCGACAAGCGGCCGATGTGCAGCACCGCCACCGTCAGGATCATAAAGGCCCAGAACTGGTGCAAGAGCGCCAATTCGACCCGAACCTGGGTCAGTAAGGTGGCAATGCCGATCAGCCCCTGCACCGCAATGATGGCGGCGAGCATGCGCGCCATTTTGGCATCGCGCACATCTTCGGCAAGGCGGGTCATACGCCACGCATGGTAGACCGCAAAGGCCAGCAAGCCGTAAGCGCCCATCCGGTGCACCCACTGCACGGTCAGCGGGTTCTCAGAGAAGTTGAGCATCCAGGGCTGCTGGACCAGCAGCTTTGCCAGCGGTGGAATGAAGTCGCCATCCATCAGCGGCCAGGTCGTGTAGGTCAGCCCCGCATCGAGGCCGGCGACAAGCGCGCCCAAGAAGATCTGAAACAGGACCAGAAGCGCCAGCACTGAGGCGGTCTTAAAGCCGGTTGCGGCGGTCGTTCGGCGCTGCGCGATGGGTTCGGGCACCGGTTTGAGCGACTGCGCCATCCACGCTAGCCCCGCGAGGATGATGGCCGCCACCGTGAGGTGGAAGCCAAGCCAAAGCGGGCTAACATCCACCCGATCGGTGAGCCCTGAGCGCACCATGAGCCAGCCAACATAGGCCTGCGCCCCACCGAGCGCGAGCAAGGTGAGAAGCCCCGGCCAAGACTGTTTGGGGACCATGCGCCGCACTGCAAACACAACCAGTGGCACCGCGAAGGCGAGGCCGATCAACCGGCCCAAGAACCGGTGGCCCCATTCCCACCAGTAGATGAACTGGAACTCTTCCATCGACATGCCGCGATTGATGAGCTGGTATTCGGGGATTTGCCGGTACTTTTCGAGCTCGGCTTCCCAGGCTTCTTCGGTCAGCGGCGGAATGGCGCCTGTAACCGGCTGCCATTCGGTGATCGACAGGCCGGAATCCGTCAGCCGCGTTGCCCCGCCGACAAACACCATCACGAACACAAGCGCTGCGACGCACCACAGCCAGATGCGCAAGGGGCGCGTTGTCTCGCCGGCGTCGGGGATGGATGGGGTGCTGGCGGTCTCGACGGCCAATGCCATGGACGGTGCTCTGCGCTGTGAAAGGAATAGCCGACCCTTCCTAAGGGCCATGGGCCGGGTTATGGCCGGCTATCGGGGTCTTGCCTAGGGGACGGCTTTGCGGCCCCATGCCGCATCGTTTCGCCCGAGGCTATGCTTGCTCTTCCCTTTGGCCCGCCTACTTGCTGCGGTGTCACCACCGCTCGCACGCTATCAGGATACGCTTTTCACCATGAGCAGTCGCCTTTCGGCCCGGACCCGCAAAATCGTCGGCACGTTTGTGCTGGTGGCGTTTATCGTCTGCTGGGCGTTTTTCGCGATGCTGCTTGGTCTGCGCATTCTGGAGAACGCGTCCGGGCTTACGCAGGGCGTCTATTACATCGCCACCGGCTGCCTTTGGGCGCTGCCGGCGATGTTCCTGCTCAAATGGATGCTGAAGCCGGATCCTGAGGAAGACGCCTAGGCCGGCAGCGTTCTATGCGACTTTGCGGAACCGGTTGGCGACAAAGAAGGGCGCGCCGGATGCGAACAGTTCCATATAGCGCCGCTCTTGAAAGTTGCCGTTCAGCGAGACGCGCGGCAGCCCATGAAGGTGGGACGCGTGCTCACGGTAGAGCATGCCTTTGCGGGTCGTCACCGCTGAGACAAACCCCGCTTGCAGGGCCAGTTCAGAGTCGCGCTCGCCAGCCGAACCGGGATCGCCATAGGGGAAGGCGAAATGCTCGGGGCGCTCGCCAAGCGTTGCCTCCAGCCAGTCGGCCCCACGGCGCAGTTCGCGGCGTGCTTCGGCCTCGGTAAGCTTCGCGATCGCACGATGGGTCACCGTGTGGGCGCCGATCGTGATCAGCGGATGCGCGTGCAGGCTTTTGAGGCCGTCAACATCCACAATCAGCTCCCGGCACAGCGCCTCCATATCGAAGCCTTGGGCATCGGCCATCGTCCGAACGAGCTGGCGTTGCTCATCTTCGGGCACCGCCCGCAAATGCGCGTACAGATCGAGAAAGAACTCCAGCTTCTCCTCAGCGGTCCGCAATGGGACGGCGGTACCGTCAGGCCGATGCGGGGGCGCAATGGTACCGGCATCGCGGATCATCCGCTCGATGGCGATCCACCACAATTCGCCCCGCCCCTGGGGGTAATCGGACGGCATGAAAATGGTGGCGGGCGCGCCATGCGCCTCAAGCACCGGCAAAGCGTGGGTGCGGTTGTCGATATAGCCATCGTCAAAGGTCAGTGCCGCCACCCTGCCCTTTGGCGGGTTCGGCGCTTTGAGACGGTCGATCACCTCGTCCAAGCTCACAAGCGCCATGCCATCAGCCTTTAGCGCTTCAAGGCAGGTGTCGAGGAACTCCGGGGTGACTTCCAGAAGCCCATTTGGGTCGAAGCCGGGCGTTTCACCCAAGTCCGCCAGGTGTTCGGACGCCGGCCGCACCCGATGCAATGTCAAGATCATGCCCAGGCCCTCGGACAGAGGGCGCAAGATCTTGTGCAGGCCGACCGAGTGGAAGGTCTTTAGGCCTTCTTGCATAAGCTTGACACGGTTACCCGACATTGAGGTTTCCTAACGAATTCGCACAGGGTCGATTAACTACACACCAAGTCTTTGCGCGCGCTTAACGCCTCTACGGACCTTTCTTGCTAAGGGTGCAGAGCCCAAAACTCTTGATTGTAGTGCGTGTATGACCCCCCTCGCCGAAGCCGTCCGCCCCCTAGAGCGCAATGGTGTGCCGCCGCTTGTCGAGCCTGCGAAGCGGCCTGCGGTTCGCTTGGTGGCCGAAACGCCTCAACAAACGCTCGATATCCAGATCTTCACATCGATGGATGTGGTGGAGCCGGTTTGGCGCGCTTTGGAAGCGAACGGCGATGGCTCGGTTTACCAGCGCTTTGACTGGTGCAAACTGTGGCTCGACGCGTTCAGCGCCGAGGGTGTGCGCCCGGTCATCCTGGTTGGCCGCTACAATGGAACGCCCTGCATCCTTCTGCCGATGCATGTGAAGCCGGCTGCCGCTGGCCTCAAGCTGATCCAATTTATCGGCGGGCCGCACGCGAACATTCGCGTGCCGCTGGTCTCCAAGCGCGACGTGCATCGCCGCGCCATCGATCGCTGGATCGAAGAGGGCGACTTCCTGTCGGACATCACCAAGGCGCTGCAGACGGCGCGGCTGGGCGACCACATTTCGTTTGGCTGCATGCCGCAAGAATTTGCGCAGCAGCGCAACCCGCTTCTACTGGCCGGCGGAACCCCATGCTCTGACGTCGTGGTCGCGACTGCGCTATCGCCTGACTTTGGCAAACTGGCGCTTGAGCGGCGCGGCAAGGCGAGCCTCAAGAAGCTTCGCAGCAAGACCCGCGCTTTGGAACAAGGCGGTGCACTGCGTTTCGAGCGTGCGAAGACGCCTGAAGACGCGAACGCCGCGCTCGATCTTTTCTTTGCGCAAAAGAAAGCCCGCTTCGATCGGCTCAAGCTGTTTAACCGCTTCGATCATGCCGAAGACCGCGGCTTCTTGCGGACCCTGGCCGCGCACAGCGCCGCAAATGGCGACGGGCTGCTTGACCTCTACACACTCTCGCGTGGCGGTACGCCCGCAGCTGTGTTCGCGGTGGGCGAGCTCGATGGCGTCGTATCAGGTGCTGTCAACTCAATGACGGATGATCCAGATATCGCCGCCCGCAGCCCGGGCGAAGTGATGCTTCACCGGCTGATCGAGCGTCTGTGCGGCGACGGGCACCGCTATTTCGATCTCGGCTTTGGTGACGCACGCTACAAGCAGGCGTGGATGGACAGCATTCCGCTCTATTCGATCGACCGGGCGCTGACGCCGCGGGGGCGGTTCGTGAGCGCTCTGTTGAAGATGCAAACGCGGGCACGGGATATGGTTCTGGGCAACCCGGTCGTGGCGCAAACAGCCCGGCAGGCGCGGTACTTCGTCAAGCGGGCACTGCGCTGAGCGGGTTTGGCGCTAAGCAGCTTTGGCGTTAAGCTGGAACCGGGCTCGCGGTCGGTGAGACCGCCGCCTGAGGCATCTGCACGGCGACCACCCGATCGCCGCGGACGATCGGCGACAGTGTCTGCGCCAAGGCGGCAACCCGGTTGGCCTGGCCTCCGAGCACCATGCAGCCATTGATCCGGGCGCACTCGAGCAAGAGTTGCGGGTCGCGCCCGGCATTGACGATCACCGCATCGTAGCTGGTTGCAAAGGCCGAAATCACCAGATCAGCGGCGTCATCGGCGACCATATCGGGCCGGGCAAGTGAATAACCGCCGGGCACGATGTGGAGCGTGCTCTTGGGATCTTTATGGAGGGCCACGTCGAACGTGACTTGGCCCGTCACTAGCTCGTAGAAGCCCGGCCCATCGGCGATGAGCCCTAGTGCCCGCAAATCGCCGACCGCATCAATCATAACGACGGAGCGGCCCGAAAGCGCCGTCGCACGGGCCAAGCGCAACGCCAAATCCCCAGCGGTAATCGACATATCAGCCGCGCCGACCGTGATGCGCAGGCCATCCTCGCTACCGAGCCCCAAGGTGCGGAAATGGGCAAACAGCCGGCGGCAGTCCGTAGGATCAGCCAGCGCGTAGGTCTGCGGCATCGGGGCGGGCGGCACCTGCGGCAAAGGCGAAACAGGTGCGGGGGGCGGGTCAACACGCCGCGCCGGTTGCAAAGTGGTGGCGCCAGCATAGGCGGGATCGAACACATCTGGGCTATGGTCTTCGTAGGGCCGATGCCTGTCAGGCGCCGCATAGGCCGGCGCTATCTGCGGGCGCGATACGGGTGAAGGCGCGGCGGCCGCAACGGGCGCTGGTACCGGCTCCATGCGTTCATAGTCACGAGCGATGGGCTCAGCTGCGCTCGGTTCGTCTTCGCGGGCGGCGGTCGACAAAATCGCGTGGCTGGTGACCCCAAGGAGCGAAAACGCCAAACTGCCCACAAAGCCGACAATGATCATCGGCAAAGTACGCGGGAACACCGCTTCACGATCCACCTGCGCGGTTTGGATGACGCGAGCATTCGTGGGCAGAAGCGCGGGCTCATCGCGCGTCGCCGCCTCGCGGAAGCGCACAAGATAGCTTGATAGAAGATCGCGTTGCGCCGCCGCCTCGCGCTCCAAGGCGCGGAGCTCGACTTCCGCTTCGGCAGTGCGCGCCGCCTCTGCGGACAGCTGCGCCAGCTGATCTTCGAGCGCTTGCGCACGCCCTTCAGCAACTTGCGCGGCATTATCAAAACGCTGGGCGACCCGGCCTGCCTCGTCACGCAGCTGGTTGCCAAGGTCGCGCTGCTGGGCGCCCAGCTCTTGAATGCGCGGATGGCCGGGCAACAAGGTCGCGGACAGTTCCGCGATCGACGCACGGATCTGCGCCTGCTCTTCCTGGAGCCGCTGTGTGAGCGGGGTGGAGAAATCGTCGGGCAGCGCAAGCTGCGTCCCCTGCGAAGCGATCAAGGAGCGGACCTCTTGGGCTCGCGAACGCGCGTTGGACTGTTCAGTCCGCGCCCGTGTGAGTTCGCTGCTCAGCTCCGAAAGCTGCTGCGAGGAGAGCGTGGTGTTGTTGGGGCCAAGCAGTAGGCCGGAATTGGTGCGGAAGCGCGCCACAGCCGCCTCGGCAGCCGCAACCTCATCGCGCAGCTCGTTGATCTCGATCTCAAGGAATGATGTCGCAGACCGGGTGGTGGTCGCCTGAGCCGCCTGCTGGGCCTCTTGGTAGACATCGACAACGGTGTTGGCGACGCGTGCCGACAGGTCCGGATCTGAACTCTCAAAGCCGACAACAACAACCCGCGAACCGGGGATGTTGTAGACGGTGAGGTTGCCATCATAGTTGCGGAACACTCGCTCATCGGCCGACAGGCTCAACGGGTCTTCGGCAAGACCGAGCAGAATTAAGATGGAGTCGACGAGCGACGTGCCGCCGCGTGCCGGGTCGAACTCTTCGAGCTCGCCAAGGTTCAGCCGATCGATGACCTGGATGGCCACGTCACGCGAGACCAGAACCTGCACTTCGCTCGCCACATCGCGCTCATCGAGCACGATATCGCCCCGGCCCTCTTCAGCATCCGGCCGCGTGAACCCCGTTTCCTGGGCTTCGATCAGCAGCTGCGCTTCCGCCGCGTAGCGAGGCTCCGCGACTTGCGTGAACAGATAGACCAGACCGGTGATGACCGCGACGAACAGAAGCACGCCAAAACGGGCCGCCCACAGGCGCCCAAACAGATAGGCGATGTTGACTTCGGGCGTGTTGGACGCGGTTGAGGAGGAGGCCAACGCGTTACTCCTAGGCTCCGGGGGGCATTAGTGCGTGCTCGCCAACGTAAGCAAGCATGGTAAGCAAGCGGTTAATCACTGGCTCGCCGGCCAGGTCGCCCTGCCCCTACGAAACGCGCGCAAGATGTGGGCTTGCAGTGCAGCGTTCTCATGGGCGGCGAACGGGCGGCGAGCGCCCTCCACAAACGGTTGATTAACCTTGTTCGTTCACAGATGCCGCAGGGAAGCGTGCGGCACCACGTGCCAGCTGTTCCTGAAAAGTAGAGCTGGCCGGACAGGCCAGCGGTTTGTCTGAGGGTATGAACAGTGATGCGCGGGAAACCGTCTTCCCCTTGGCTGGTACTGCGAGGCGCCGTGTTGTGCGTCTGTTTGCTCGCCGTTGCAGCCTGCGCGACCCCAACGCGGCAAAGCAGTTCTTTTGATGCGCTGCTGGCCCAGCCGTATGTGCTCGATTCTGGCGATGCGCTTCGCGTGACCGTGTTCGAGCAGCCAAGCCTGAGCGAAACCTACACAGTTGACGTTGCCGGCTTCATCTCGATGCCGCTTATCGGCGATGTGCCGGCGCGCGGGCTCACGCCCGACGAGCTCGATACATCGATCACGGTCGCCCTGCGCGATGGGTTCCTTCGCAACCCCGATGTCAGCGTCGAGGTCGCGACCTACCGGCCGTTCTTCGTTCTGGGTGAAGTGGGGCAAGCGGGTCAGTTTCCCTACGTTGCCGGCATGACCGTGCGTAGCGCGATCGCCATTGCAGGTGGGTTTACCGCGCGGGCCGCGCGACGAACGGTCGACGTCTCTCGCACCATCAATGGCGAGGTCGTTTCCGGGCGCCTTCGGATGAACGATGCTGTTCGTCCCGGTGACACCATTACCGTACGCGAACGCTGGTTCTGATGTCTGGCCAGCCCGCACGACGCCGTGACGGGGAGCCCATCAAGGTCCTCCTGATGACACGGGCGCCTGTTGGCGGCCTTTGGCGCCACATTCTCGATCTGATGGATGGGCTGCTGTCGCGCGGCTTTGAGCTCGGCGTCGTGGTCGATTCGCTGCGCGCGAGCGACTATGCGTTGGAGACGCTTGAGCGCTTCCGGCCGCGGCTGTCGCTTGGTGTGCATCTTCTGGACATGCCCCGCCTGCCCGGCCTCAACGATCTGTCGATCACCCGCGAGACCCGGCGGCTCCTCAAAGAGCTCGAGCCCGATATTGTGCACGGTCACAGCGCCAAGGGCGGCCTTTACGCGCGGCTGAGCGCTTGGGGGCTCCCCACAAAGGCTGCCTACACGCCCCATGGGGGCTCGCTCCACTACAACGCGTCGACGTGGGAAGGCCGGTTCTTCCTCGGCGGCGAGCGCCTTCTGATGCCGCTCTGCGACCAGTTTCTGTTCGAAAGCCGCTACAGTGAGCGTGGCTACTCGGCCAAAGTTGGCAACACCGAAGGTCGCTCGCGGGTGGTCTTCAATGGCCTGGCAGCCAGGGAGTTTCGCGGCGGACCAACAATGCTGGACCGGCCCGCTTATGACTTTGCGTTTGCCGGCGAGATGCGGACCATCAAAGGCGTTGATCTGTTCTTGAAAGCGATGGCGACACTCAAGCGGCCCGATGGCAGCAACGCCAAGGCGGTGCTCTTAGGTGATGGCCCGCTGGCCGAAACCTATCGGACCATGGCGCAAGAGCTTGGCCTTGAAGACACGGTGACCTTTCTGGGCCGTCGCCCGATCCGCGAAGCGTTCGAATCCACCAACACGATCGTGGTCCCCTCGCGCGCCGAGTCGCTGCCCTACATCGTCATGGAGGCGATCGCGGCGGGCAAGCGGGTGATCGCCAGCGATGTTGGCGGCATTGGCGAGATTTTCGGCCCGACCCGCCACGCGCTGATTAAGCCCGATTCCGTTGATGCGTTGGCCGCCGCGATGCTGGCCGACCTGGACCCAAGCCAGCGGGAGCCCGATGCTCTCTTGCAGACGCGCTACGATTATGTGGCCGAGAACTTCCACGTCGACACGATGGTCGATCAAATAGCTGAGGCGTACCGCGATCTGCTGGGTTAGGCCTCAGCAACTAAGGTCCTAACAGCTTGTTCACCACGTCCCTTAAACGGGGGACAAGACTGCTCTGCTATCCCCACCCCTAAGGAAAAGACCAAGAGCCATGGGGTGGCGCTGATCATGTTGATCGATTCGGGGCAGATGGTGCGCGACGAGTTGAAGGCGGCAAGCCTCGACGCGGGCGCGGGTGGCCCGACACAGCCCATCGATATTGACAGTGTCGACCTGTCGCAAACGGCCAAGGCCATCGCCCGCTCGCTGCGCGGCGCGACCTATTCGCCGGTCGTTCTGGCGGGCCTGGTTCGGCTTGCCGAGTGGCTGCTGATCTTCAGCGCCGGGGCCGCCCTCTACGCGCTGTACCTGTGGGGCGAGTTCGGCTTCAGCTTCCGATATGCCGGCATCATGGTAGGCGTGTCTACGAGCACGGTCCTGCTCTTCCAGGTCCTTGGCCTGTACACGCCCTACGGCATGCGCTCGGTGGGCTATCAGGGCCTGCGGCTCGTCGCCGGTTGGACCGTCATTTTTGCGTTGATGCTGGCCGTCGGGTTCTTCTCCAATGTCGGCGACCATATCAGCCGCGTCTGGGTCGCCTTGTGGTTTGCGTTCGGCATGCTCCTCTTGATGGTTTTCCGCGGCGCGCTGGTGGCGCTGGTGAGCCACTGGAACGCCGAGGGCCGGATGATGCGGCACGCCGCGCTGGTGGGTAGCGGCCCTGACGCGGAAAACCTTGTCGAAGCGCTGCGCGCCTCAACCACCAATGATGTCAACCTTGTTGGCTTTTTTGACGACCGTGGCGAAGAGCGCAGCGACGAAACCTGCGCCGGACTGCCCAATCTGGGCACGGTAGACGATCTGGTGGCCTTTGCGCGGCTCGCTCCGCTCGACCTTGTCATTGTCACCTTGCCCGTGACGGCTGAAAACCGCGTTCTCGACATGGTCCGCAAGCTTTGGGTCCTGCCCATCGATGTGCGCCTGTCGGCCCATACGGCCAAGCTCCGGTTCCGCCCGCGCGCCTATAGCTATATCGGCAATGTGCCCTTCTTTGCCGTTTTCGACCGGCCGCTGGCCGATTGGGACCATGTGGCGAAGGCCGTGCTCGATCGCGTCGTCGGCCTTGGCATGCTGATCGGCTTGGCGCCGGTGATGGCGCTTGTCGCCCTGGCGGTGAAGCTCGACAGCAAGGGGCCGGTGCTTTTCAAGCAGAAGCGCTTTGGCTTCAACAATGAGCCCATCGAAGTCTACAAATTCCGGTCGATGTACACCGATAAGTGCGACCCCAACGCCGCCAAAGTAGTGACCAAGGACGATCCGCGCGTTACACGGGTCGGCGCTTTCATCCGCAAGACCAGCCTTGATGAGCTTCCGCAGCTGTTCAACGTCGTCTTCAAGGGCGATCTGTCGCTGGTCGGGCCGCGCCCGCACGCCGTGCAGGGCCATTTGCGCGGCACGCCGTTCGAGAAGGTCATTGACGGCTATTTCGCCCGGCACCGTGTGAAACCCGGCATGACCGGCTGGGCGCAGGTCAATGGCTGGCGCGGTGAGATGGACACGATGGAGAAGTTCGAACGGCGCGTTGAACACGACCTCTACTATATCGAGAACTGGTCGCTGCTTCTCGATTTGCAGATCATCGCGATCACGCCGCTGGCGCTGCTGACGAAGAACGAGAACGCCTATTGAGCGCGGGTGCCTCTTCGCGGTTGACCGGATCGGTCAGTGACGGGCGGCGAAACGCGGGCGCGGTGCCAGCTGGCGCGCGTCCGGTTGATCCGCGACTGACCTGGCTTGGGCTGGGGTTCGTCTGGCTGACGGTATTCTCCAGCTTCTTTGTGCTGTTCGAGCCGGCGCCTTACGAGTTTTTGGCGCTTGCGGCGATTGGCACAGCCTTCCTGTTTGGGATGACGATCCCCAAACCCATCGTGCCGCTCCTCGGTCTTCTGGTGATCTACGTGATCGGCGGCTTTGTCGGGATCTTCATCGCGCCGGATTTTGAGGTCGCGCGCTTTCAGATTTCCGTGACGGCCTTTCTGGCGCTGACGACCATCTTCTTTGCGTGCTTCGTCGCCAAGCAGACCCACACCCGCATGGCCTTGATCGTCAATGCCTGGCAGTGGGGCGCGATTTTCGCGAGCATTATCGGCGTGATCGGCTATTTCAACGTGGCCGGAACGGCGGAGCTGTTCACGCTCTACGGCCGCGCCCGCGGCTCGTTCCAGGATCCCAACGTGTTCGGCCCATTCGTTGTGGGCGCGGTTGTGTTCGCGGTCTACACGATCCTCTCGCAACCGATGAGCAAGTGGTTCTTTCCGCTGACGGTCATCCTGATTGGGGCGCTGGGCATCTTGCTGTCGTTCTCGCGCGGCGCGTGGGGCTACACCGCGTTTGCGGCGGTGTCCGTGACCGCCTTGCACTTCATTTTGACTGGCAGTGCCGCTGAACGGTTTCGGATCATCGTCCTCTCGATGCTCGGACTGTGTGTGCTGGCCACCGGGGTTGTCGTTGCTCTGTCGATCCCCGCCATCGGCGATCTGTTCACCGTGCGGGCGAACGTGATCCAAAGCTATGATGGCGGCGAGCTGGGCCGCTTTGGGCGTCACGTGCGCGGCTTTGCGATGAGCATCGAGCACCCGCTGGGTTTGGGTGCTTTCGGGTTCCGCGAGGTTCTCGGTGCCGACCCGCACAATGTGTATCTCAACGCGCTGATGGTCCATGGCTGGATGGGCTTCTTCGCCTACATGACCATGGTGCTTTTCACGGTGTACCACCTGCTGCGGGTGGTGCTGTACAACCCGCCGTTCCGTTCGGTTGCCGTGCCGCTGATGGCGCTGTTTGTCGGCATGATGCTCGTAGGCACCTTTATCGACACCGACCGCTGGCGGCACTTCTTCCTGCTTCTGGGCCTCAGCTGGGGTGTCATCGCAGCCTCGATGGCGCAGCCTTATCGAGCCTCAACGACCAGTGCATAAGTGTCTTGGAACCTGTGCGGGTCTTGCGCCGGTGCACAGGCGCCGCTAAGGAGCAGGCCGTCGGAGCGTAGCGCAGCCCGGTAGCGCGTTCGTCTGGGGGACGAGAGGTCGTGGGTTCGAATCCCGCCGCTCCGACCACTCCCAAAAAGCCAGAGCATAGATGCCCTTTGGGGCCGCGCCTTAGAGGATGTCGATCTCGTCGAGATCGAAAGCATCGCTGTCCATCTCGGCGACGGCGGCTGCTGGGGCCACGGGCGCTGACGCGGGCTTGTCGTCCGCCGGCGGACTGGGCTCTGCCAATTGGCGCCCCTTGTCGAGATCGGCCAAGATGAGCGGGTGCTGGGGGCCGAAAAAGTCTTTCGTCCGCACATAAGGTCGTGGGTTGAGGACGGCATGGCAGATCTGCGCGTAGAGCGTTGCCGCGGCCACCGGTTTGGCCACATAGCCGTTCACCCCGAAGCGGAGCGCCCGCTCGATACGGCGCTTCTCATCATGCCCCGACATCATAATCACGGTCTGGAACGCCGCTGGATGGCCCGGGCGCCGAATGGCGCGCATGATCGCTTCGCCGGTCCCGTCAGGAAACTCCCAATCGAGCAGCACCACGTCATCCTGGCGCTCCATGATCCGCGCCAGCGTCGCTTCTGCAGTGTCCGCCTCTTGGATTTGGCGTGCGCCAAACGCTTTGAGGGCAGATGTCACCAGCCGGCGCATGAAACGGCTATCGTCTGCCACCAGGAACCGCAGCGAGGAGAGGTCAAGGACCCGCCGGTTTGGGGCAACAGACACGCGACTAGTGCCCCGTCGGCGCAGGTTCCGCGAACGCTGCGGCGGTCAGGGAACGACTGCCCGGAAAGGGACGAAACAAGGCTCTAAAGACTGTGTTGCCCCCCCTCATAGGCCTTAGCCTGCCTGAGCGGTCAGAGGCTGGGTGGAGGCTTCGGGCCGGTTGCCCGAGCGCGCATCATCAAGAATGACCTTGCACTCGATGAGATCACGCAAGGCGGTCGCCAGCGCGTTGATATCGGCATGCGACAGCCTGCTGCTGCGGTCAGCGCCAGCCGCGATCGTCGCCGGCACTTCTGGAGGAGCAGCTGGCGCAGGCGCTGGAGCGGGTGCTTGCGCGACAGGCTGTAGAGCCACTGGTTGGGGCGCGACGGGCTGAGCTGGTGCAACGGAGGCTGGCGCCGGCGCTGGCTCAGCGACGCTGTCGGGTTGGACAGGCGACGGGGAAGGCAAAGGCGGTTCCGCTTGCGCGGGGGCAGGCACCGGCTGCGCCACCTGGCCCTGCCCTGGCGTTCCACTCAGCGTCGATTGGTCCGACACATGCGCAACGCCCTGCTCCCGCAAAATGCGCTGCACCCCTTTGATGGTGTAGCCTTCATCGTAAAGCAGGTGGCGAATGCCGCTTAGAAGCGCAATATCGGATGGTCGGTAGTACCGCCGGCCGCCGCTACGCTTCATCGGCTTGATTTGGCTGAAACGGGTTTCCCAAAACCGCAGCACATGTTGGGGCAGGTCCAGCGCCTCGGCGGCTTCGCTTATCGTTCGAAACGCCTCGGGGCTTTTGGTGGACGCACGCGCCATTAGGACTGCCTAATCTTTTTGTTTTTCAGGTGCTTAGCAGGCAAAGTTTCACGAATCACATTGCCCACTGACAGCTTAAGGCAAACAGATTGTGACACCAATTCACTTTCCTTCCGCAACGGCAAAAAGTGATCGCGGCGCGCTCATGGGCGTGAGCACTCACGCAGCGCCGACCGGCGGGGTAAGCCCTTACTCAATCAAGCCCCGTTATGGCCCTCGTCTACTCGCTGCTTGAGAATATTGGACGGCTTGAACACCATCACGCGGCGCGGCGTGATCGGCACCTCTTCACCGGTCTTTGGGTTGCGGCCGACCCGCTCATCCTTGTGGCGCACCACGAATGTGCCGAACGATGACAATTTGACATTGTCGCCTTCGACGGCGGCTGACGCGATCTCCTCAATGACCGCTTCAACCAGGTCGGCAGCTTCGGCGCGCGATAGGCCTACCCGTTGGTAGACCGCCTCGCACAGATCGGCGCGCGTTACTGTTCCCCCAGCCATATCACTCTCATATATCTAGGTTTTTTTTGGTTAATGGCGATCGCATGTTCTAATGGACGGCCTCACGCCGGGTCAATTGACCGGGCGGCGAAATGGATCAAAAAACGCGTGATTCGCGGTTCGCGGTCCGCCTCAGAAGCTTCGCCTGTTGAGTGTTGCAGGCTTACAACGCAATTGCTTGACCAGATGGCCGCAACGCGGCGTTCGCGTTAGAGCCGGACCAGGCTGGCGCCCGAGGTAAAGCCGCCGCCCATGGCTTCAAACAGCACCAGATGACCCGGCTTGATGCGCCCATCACCCACCGCCTGGGCGAAGGCGAGCGGAATGGAGGCGGCGGACGTGTTGCCGTGCTGGTCGACGGTCGTCACAACCTTGGCCGGGTCGATGCCAAGCTTCTGGGCGGACGCGTCGATGATGCGCCGGTTCGCCTGGTGCGGCACGAACCAATCGATCGTGTCGCCGTTCTCGCCCGATTGCGCAAAGACGTCTTCGATCACATCGGTGATCATCGAGACGGCGTGCTTGAACACTTCGCGGCCTTGCATCCGCAGGTGACCCGCCGTTTGCGTGGTCGACGGGCCGCCATCGACATAGAGTTTCTCGCGATGGGTGCCGTCGGACCTAAGCGACGAGACGAGAATGCCCGGCTGGTCCTTAGAGGGTGGCCCGTGGGCCGCCTCAAGCACCACGGCGCCGGCACCATCGCCGAACAGGACGCAGGTCGTCCGGTCGGACCAATCGAGGATGCGGGAGAAGGTTTCCGCGCCGATCACAAGCGCCCGTTTGGCAAGGCCCGCGCGCAAGTGCGCGTCCGCCGTTGTGAGGGCGTAGACAAAGCCCGAGCAGACCGCCTGCACATCAAAGGCATAGCCGGCCTTGATGCCCAGATTGGCCTGCACCTGCGTCGCGGTGGCGGGGAACGTGAAGTCTGGCGTTGCGGTGGCGAGAACAATCAGATCGATATCGGCTGCCTTTACGCTGGCAGCCTTCAAGGCACTGTTCGCGGCATGGGTCGCAAGGTCGCTGGTGAACTCGCCATCGGCGGCCACATGGCGCGCTTCGATGCCGGTGCGCTGAACAATCCAATCGTGCGAGGTGTCTACGCGCTCGGCGAGATCATGATTGGTGACACGGTTGGCGGGAAGATAACTGCCAACGCCCAGAAGGCGGGAGTGGCGGTGCTGCGCCGGGGCAAGATCGGTCATCTGGGCGTTTCGTCTTCGGTTACGATGAGGCCGCTTGCGTCGCGGCAGGTTGCTCAGCGCTCGCGCCATCATCGCTGAGTTGATGGGCCTGCCGCAACTGATCGGCGATGGCCTCGCTCAATCGGTTGTGGACCATCAAGCGCGCAAGGTCCACGGCAGCGGCGATCCCCAGGGCATCGGCCCCACCATGACTTTTGACCACGGTGCCATTGAGGCCCAAAAAGACGCCGCCATTAACCCGGCTGGGGTCCATCTTCCGGCGCAAAGCATCAAAGCCCGGCTTTGCCAAAAGGGCACCCAGCTTGGTTTGCAGGCTGGCGCGCATCGCATCGCGCAAATAGCCGCCCACCTGGCGCGCGGTTCCCTCGGCGGTCTTGAGCGCAATGTTGCCAGAAAAACCTTCGGTAACCACGACGTCCACGCGGCCAGACCCAATGTCGTTGCCTTCGACAAAGCCCACATAGTCGAGCCCGTCATAGCCCGCTTCGCGCAGGTGCTGTCCCGCCTCGCGGATCGGCTCGAGGCCTTTGACCTCCTCAACGCCGACATTGAGCAGGCCGACCGTTGGGCGCTCGATGCCGAACAAGGTCCGCGCCATAGCCGAGCCCAGAAGCGCAAAATCGATCAGCATCTGGGTGTCGGCGCCGACCGTGGCGCCAACATCGAGCACGATCGACTCGCCCCGCGTCGTCGGCCAAATGGCTGCGATGCCAGGGCGATCGACGCCGAGAAGGGTTTTGAGGCAGAATTTCGACATGGCCATCAGCGCGCCGGTGTTGCCGGCCGACACGCAAATGCCCGCGTCGCCAGTTTTCACCGCTTCAATCGCCTTCCACATGGATGAGGTCCGCCGGCCCTGGCGCAGCGCTTGGCTGGGCTTGGCGTCCATGGCGACGGACACGTCGGTGTGGATGATCCGCGCTGCCTCTTCCACACGCGGGTGGGCCTTCAAGACGGGCGTGATCGCCGCCTCATCACCCACCAGAATATAGGCCAGCTCCGGATGTCTCTGACGCGAGATATCAAGGCCCGGCACAATGGCAGCGGGGCCGATATCGCCGCCCATCGCATCGACAGACACAGTCAAGGTGTTGGCGTTTGGTGTCATAAGCTCCGGGCGGGTGAGCGGTTGGCGAAGGGCCTCTGCCTTACCGGTGTTTGTGCGCGCGATAAAGGGCTGATGAGCACCGGATGAACCTCCGCCCCGCGCGGCTTGGTGACGGCAAGCCTCAGGACTTCAACGTGGATTTGAGCTGCTCGAGCGCGGCGAAGGGCGAAGCGTTGCCTGGCTCAGCATCGTCGGCGCCATCGTCTTCGGTGTGATCACCGCTGGCCTCAAGGGCGTCGGGGTGACGTGGGTAAGGCTCGAGCGCCATGGCGAAGTGCTGGTAGGCGAGTTCCGCGCCGTTTGCTGCGCCGTTGGCGTCGAGATGGTCCGGTTCGTCATCCGCCAGTGGATCGATATCGACGGCCTCGGCCTTAGCGGCACGGCCCTCGCTTGGCTCGGGCACAAACCGCTGGGAGAACTCTTCGCTGATGCTTGCGGGGAAGGTCTGCAGTGTGACGCCGCACCGGTAGGTGATGCTCGCTTCCACGGTTCCGGCGATGTTTATTGCGCCCTTGGCACCCCGCGTGGCTTCGAGGCGGGCGCGGAAACTCTCGACGGCTTCCAGGCCGAACCGTTCGGCCAAAGCGGCCAACTGGTCCGGCGCGAGCTCCAGCGTCTTGCGCGCTGGGCTTCTCAGCTCGTCCGCACGCACCGTCCACACGGGCAAGGCCGCATCAGGGGTTTGGGCGCGCATCACGGCGCGCTCGCATCATCGTCCGTGTCCGCTGTGGGCGTTTCCGCCGATGCGTAAGCCGGTGCTCGGTTCTCGATAGCGGCAAACTGCTGCGCATCGGGCCAGGCAAATGTGCCTTCCAAAACATCCGCGTCGGATTGGCTCCCGATCGCGATGTCCGCAGCGCGCACATAGGCCGCGACGGCCATGGTGTTCATCGCGCTTGCACCCTCTTCGTCGTCATCCTCGGGTAGCTTGTCGGCCTTGAAGACGATCCCGCCGCTGTTGCGTCCGAGGGCGTCAGCGAGCGCTTCGGTGTCGCCCGCATCGAGCGCGTTGCCGAACGCCTGGCCGCGGCCAAGATAGGCTTCGGCAAGCAGCTTTAGCTTCTTAGGCACCTTGCGGTCGCTCACCCCGGTGTCGCGCAGCGCGCGGTCAAGGTCGCGAAAGAGAATGTCCGAGAAGGCCTGGGAGCGTGAAGCGGCTTCCTCGCGACGTTCGCCCTCGATCCGCGCCAATCGCCGCAGCACCAGCACCGCGTGGGTGATCAGCATATCGAACCGGCCGGAGATGCTGTCGGTCACTCCGAGCGTCTCGTAGAAGACCGGCTGCCGCGATGCCTCAGCCACGCTTTGATAGATCGTGTAAGGCGTGGTGTCATTGCGGCGCTTGAAGAAACCGAGGACCATCGTGTTGCCCTATTCGCTCGTCTTGGGTACGTGCATCGCACCGCTGGGGTGGCGCATGCCGGTAAGGCCGCGTCAGCACGGCGGCTGTTTGCTTGAGGAGGTATAGTGTTGACCAAGCGCGGATTAAAGGGGTGCGGCAGCGTGCCCTCAGGTGAGATCAACGCCGAGATGGGTATGCAAAACCTGCAGACGACAGGCGGCACCAGCCGGCGCGCTGTGATCTCCGGCGCGGTGGCGCTGACGGCGGGGTTGGCCCTGAGCGCCTGTGTCACCGAAACGCGCAACCACGGCTTCATCATGCCCGCAGACGGGCTGGAGCAGGTGCCCGTTGGCTCGTCCCGCGATCAGGTGCTGATCGTGCTGGGCACGCCGCAGACCACCGCGACCCTCGACAATGAAGTGTTCTACTACATCTCGCAGCGCACCGAGCAGACCTTTGCCTTCTCGCAGCCGCAGATCGTCGATCAGCGGGTTGTGGCGGTCTATTTCGGCGAAGATACGCTGGTCGAGCGGGTGGCCAATTACGGCCTGCAAGACGGTGTGGTGTTCGACTTTGTCAGCAACACGACGCCCACCGGCGGTCGCGACCTCAGCTTCCTTGGCCAAGTTCTGACCGGCGTCGCGTCACCGACCTCGCCTATCTAAAGCCGAGCCCAGCTCCTACAAAAAACCCCGCCGCGCATGTTGCCCGGCGGGGTTTTGGTTTTCGTGATGTGGCTCGCGCTTAGCCGTGCGCAAGCACCGCCAAGAGCAAGAGCGCCACGATGTTGGTGATCTTGATCATCGGGTTCACGGCCGGGCCGGCGGTGTCCTTGTAGGGATCGCCGACCGTGTCGCCCGTGACCGAGGCTTTATGGGCTTCGCCGCCCTTCTCATGCTTGACGCCATCCTTGTCGACAAAGCCGTCTTCAAAGCTCTTCTTGGCGTTGTCCCACGCGCCGCCGCCGGCGGTCATGGAGACGGCCACATAGAGTCCGTTGACGATCACGCCGAGCAGCATGGCGCCGACGGCCGCGAAGGCTTGGTCTTTGCCGGCGATGGCGTTGATGGCGAAGAACACAACGATCGGCGAGAGCACCGGCAGCATCGACGGGACGATCATCTCCTTGATCGCCGCGCGCGTCAGCATGTCGACGGCCCGGGCGTAGTCGGGCTTGGAGGTACCCTCCATGATGCCTGGATCAGCCCGGAACTGGCGCCGTACTTCCTCGACGACCGCGCCCCCTGCCCGGCCCACCGCCGTCATGGACATGCCACCAAACAGGTAAGGCAGCAGGCCACCGAACAGCAGGCCGACCACGACGTAGGGGTTGGACAGCGAGAAGTCGACGGCCACCCCTTCGAAGAAGCTGCCTGGCTCCGCGTTTGCCGCGAAGAATTTGAGATCCTCCGTGTAGGCCGCAAACAGCACCAGGGCGCCAAGGCCTGCAGAACCGATGGCATAGCCCTTGGTGACCGCTTTGGTGGTGTTGCCAACAGCGTCGAGCGCATCGGTCGTTTCACGCACCGAGTCCGGCAGGTTCGACATTTCGGCAATGCCGCCCGCATTGTCGGTGACGGGACCGAACGCATCGAGCGCGACCACGATACCGGCCAGCGCCAGCATGGTTGTCACCGCGATGGCGATGCCGAACAGGCCAGCAAGCAGGTAGGTGGCGATGATGCCCGCAATGATGATGATCGCCGGCAGTGCGGTGGCTTCGAGCGAGATGGCAAGGCCCTGGATCACGTTCGTGCCGTGACCGGTGACCGATGCCTGGCTGATCGAGCGAACCGGGCGATAGCCGACACCGGTATAGTACTCGGTGACGACGATGATGCCGCCGGTGACGATCAGGCCGATCACACCGCAATAGAAAAGCTCGCGACCGATGAACTCGGTGCCGCCGGAGGTGACGAACACCGTCTCTGAGCCCATCCAGCCCCAGGTGATGCCCGCAAGCGCCACAATGGACAGGAGTGCCGCGGCCCAGAAGCCCTTATAGAGCGCGCCCATGATCGAATTGTTGGACCCGAGCCGCACGAAGAACGTGCCGATGATCGAGGTGATCACGCAGGCGCCACCGATCAGCAGCGGCAGCAGCATCATGGTCGTCGCCTGTTCGCCGGTGAAGAAGATCGACGCCAGCACCATTGTCGCGACGACCGTCACGGCGTAGGTCTCAAACAGGTCAGCCGCCATGCCGGCGCAGTCGCCAACATTGTCGCCGACATTGTCAGCGATCGTGGCGGGGTTGCGCGGATCATCTTCGGGGATGCCCGCTTCGACCTTGCCCACAAGGTCGCCGCCCACATCAGCACCTTTGGTGAAGATGCCGCCGCCGAGACGCGCGAAGATCGAGATCAACGACGCGCCAAAGCCAAGTGCCACGAGCGAATCGATCACGACGCGCGAGGTGTTCTCAAAGCCCATCGGGCCGGTGAGAAGGAAGTAGTAGACCGCAACGCCCAGGAGCGCGAGGCCGGCAACAAGCATGCCGGTGACCGCGCCCGATTTGAAGGCGATCGACAGGCCGGCGGCGAGGCTCTCAGAGGAGGCCTGCGCCGTGCGCACATTGGCCCGCACCGAGACATGCATGCCGATAAAGCCGGCAGCCGCCGACAGGATGGCGCCGATGGCGAAGCCGATGGCCACTTCCATGCCGAGCAAAAAGATAACCGCCACGAAGATGACCGCGCCCACAACGGCGATGGTCAGATACTGGCGTGTGAGATAGGCCGAGGCGCCCTCTTGGATGGCGCTGGCGATCTCTTGCATGCGTTGGTTGCCCGCATCGGCTGCCATGACCGACTGAATGGCCCACATGCCATAGACGATCGACAGCACCCCGCAGGCGATGACGAATAGCAATTCCATTGATTTCCCCTTGGAACCCTTCTTGCACCTCTTACGGGTGCTCACTTGTGATTGCAGGCCCCAACTGCCCGCGGGACCTTTGACACAACAGGGACGCTTCCACCGGAAGGTATGGGAGGGTTTGGCCGCCCCCTAGCGCGCTAAGGCATGCCAAAAAGCCCCCGCATACGCAAGGACCCGTAGACCCTGACACGGTGCTACAGGAGCCATTTGAGACGAAAGTCGCAGGCGCGATTTTAAACGGTTTCGGGAGACCGGCGGATATGGGCCAGCAAAAACAGTGAAGCGACGCACACAATGGGCACGATGAGCCAGTTGATGATGTCCCAGCCGAACAGGTGCAACAGGCCGCCTGAGGAGAAGCTCGCCATCGCCACGAAGCCAAACAAAATCAGATCGTTCCAGCCCTGCACACTGTTGCGCTCTTCGGGCCTGTAGCACTCGGTCAGCATCGCGGTCGCGCCGAGGAAACCGAAGTTCCAGCCGACGCCGAGCAGCACCAGCGCGATCCAGAAGTGGAACACGCTGAGGCCCGACAGCGCCACTGCCGCGCACACGGCCAGAAGGATGAAGCCGGCGAGAATCACTTTCGGCGCACCGTAACGGGCGATCAGTGAGCCGGTGAAAAAGCTCGGCGCGAACATGCCGATCACGTGCCATTGGATCCCCAATGCCGCTTCACCAACGGTGTGGCCGCAGGCAACCATCGCCAAGGGCGCGGCCGTCATCGCGAGCGCCATAAGGGCATAGGCGACGATGGCGCTGGTGAGCGCCGCGCGAAACTTGGGCTGCCGCGCGATCTTGCTGATGGGTCGTGGCGCCGGGCCGTCGGCCGCACGCTGCGGGCTGGGTTTGGGCAGATCGACAAAGCTCGTCACCAGGATCGAGGCAACAGCCAGGCCGGACTGGCCGAGGAACGCGCCGGCGAACAGCACCGGGTCGAACAGATCGTTGAAGGCGATCACCACCTGTGGCCCGATAATGCCCGAGGCGACACCGCCCGCGAGCACCCAGGAGATGGCCTTGGGCCGGAAGGCAGGCGACGCCGTGTCGGCCGCCGCAAACCGGTAGGAGTGGACGACAGCGGCAAACATGCCGGCCGCAAATGTGCCAAAACACAGAAGCCAGAACGAGGCCCACAGCACCGCCTGCATCGCGACGAGGCCAGCGCCCGCACCCAGCACAGCGGCGCCCATAAACACGGGCCGCCGCCCAAGGCGCGCCATCAGCCTTTGCGATGGCAGCGTGAAGGCCGCTGTGCCGGCAATGAACAGCGAAACTGGAAGCGTCGCGAGCGCGGCTTGCTCGGCCGGCAAGATGTAGCCGCCCGCCAGCGCCCCGGTGGCGATCACGATGGACGCGTTGGCGCCGCCCAGCGCTTGGCCAAGCGCGAGGATCAGCGCGTTCTTTTTGGCACGCGTATCGTCGTGGAGTTCGCCCGTCGGGGCGGCAGCGATGCTCATGACCCGGTTCTCATGGGCCACCTATGGCGCGCCGCCTTATGTGCGTCTAGGTGCAAAACTGCTTACGGCTGGTCAGCTGGACGAAGAGCGAAAGCGAGCGTTGAGGGCCGACAGCACCCCATTTGTCAGGCGCGTTTCGGGGTCGTCATAGAAGGCCCGTGCGATGTCGACATATTCGTTCAGGATCACGGCGGGCGGGATGTCCTGGCGGCGCATGATCTCAAACGCCCCGCAACGCAACAGCGCCCGAAGCAGCGTGTCGATGCGGGTCAGCGGCCAGCCGTCGGGCAGCGCCGCGTGGATCGCCGGGTCAAGCACTTTCTGTTCGGAGACAACGCCAGACACCAGATGCCGGAAATAGCCCTTGTCGGCCGGCCGATAGGCCCAACCATCAATCTCTTCGCCGAGCCGGAACAGTTCAAACTGCGCGAGCGTGTCGGGCAGAGGCACGCGGCCCACATCCATCTGGTAGAGCGCTTGGACGGCCGCCAGGCGCGCGACGCCGCGGGCGTTTGCTGGTTTTGGCACCGCGTTGGGACGCGCTGTGGCCACCATTATTGGGTGCCCATGGAGTGGCGCAGCGCCGCCAGCGCCATCGCAGCCCGCGCGGCACCGGCACCCTTGTTCTTTTCAGACCGGTTGGCGCGCGCCCAGGCTTGGTCGCGGTTCTCAACGGTCTGGATGCCATTGCCGACCGCAAGGCCCGGATCGAGCGTCAGATCCATCAGCGCGCGGGCGCTTTCGCCAGCGACATAATCATAGTGCGTGGTTTCGCCACGGATCACGACGCCGAGCGCGATATAGCCATCATAGGCGCGCGGATTGCGGTAGCCGATCATCATCGCGCCGGGGATCTCCAGCGCACCCGGCACGTCGACCCGCTCATAGGTGTGTCCTTCCGCCTCCAGCGCCTCGATGGCGCCGGCGGCCAGTTCATCGGCGAGATCGGTGTAAAAACGGGCTTCGACGATGAGAAAATGTGCCATGGCGGCGAACCTTTTTTGGGGGAAGACACGCGAGCCGGACTTAGCTGCCGGCCATCAGCCGCTCCGCATAGCGCGCCATCAGGTCGATCTCAAGGTTGACCGCGTCCCCGGCTTTCCGGTCGCCCCAGGTCGTCACCGCAAGCGTGTGTGGGATCAGCATCAAGGTGAACCGGTCACCATCCACGGTGTTGACGGTCAGGGACGTGCCTTGAAGGCAGACCGATCCCTTTTTGGCGATGTATCTGGACAACAGCGCGGGCGCTTCCAGTTCGAACAGCGTGGTGTGCTCGCCATCCTCGCGCCGCGTGATGGTGGCAAGGCCATCGACGTGACCGGTGACGAGGTGGCCGCCCATCTCATCGCCGAGTTTCAGCGAGCGTTCGAGGTTGATCGTGGTGCCCTCGGCCCACGCGCCTAAGCTCGTGAGCCCCAACGTCTCCGACGAGGCGTCGATCGTATAGCGTGCGCCAGTGGCTGTTTGTTCGAGGGTCGTGACGGTCAGGCAGCAGCCGTCATGGGCAATCGATGCGCCAAGGTCGATGCCCGCAGCCTCATAGGGCGAGGCGATGGTGAAGCGCTTGTCCGCGCCCATCTCTTCGACAGCCTCAACGGTGCCGATGGCCGTAACGATGCCTGTGAACATGGGTGAACCTGATCTCGGTTTTGATTGGGTTAGGCGGCAAGGCTTGGTGGCGGGGTGAACACGACCATGCGGTCCTCGCCAAGGTCGCGCTGATCGGTTGCCCGCCAGCCGGCCAGCCCAGCGCCCGCAAGGTCATTGAGCGGGTTGGCGGCGAAGGGGAAGACACCCTTTGCGCCGATCTCACCTGGTCCCTGCAGCAGAACCAACTCATCGACCAGCCCGTCATCGACCAGCGCGCGCGCGATGGTCGCCCCGCCCTCAACCAGCAAGCGGCCGATGCCGCTGCCGGCAAGAACACGCAAATGGGACCGCAGATCATGGCCGGTTAGGTGCCAAACGCCGCGCATGGACTCGAGGCCGGCAAGCTCATCGCCGCCGAACACCACGCGTTGCGGTGATCGATGGGCAAGGCCAGGCAGCCGCACGGTGAGCTTGGGCACATCGATGGCCCAGGTCCCCGCCCCGACCGCGATAGCGTCCACGCGGGCCCGGAGCCCGTGCATCAGCGCGTTGGCCTGCGCGCCGGTAATGGGCACCTGCCCCTCGCCTTGCACGCCAATGGCGCCGTCCTGCGACAGGGCAAGCTTGAGCGTCACATGCGGCCGGTTGCGTTCCATCCGCGCGATATGCCCGCGATGCGCGCGAAGCGCTGTCTGGCGCAGGTCCGCGAACGGTTCTTCGTCAACCGCGAGGCCCGCATCGCGCAGCCGCTGTGCCCCAGTGCTTGAAACTCGCGGGTCGGGATCGCTGAGCGCGATGACCACCCGGCTAACGCCCGCGGCCATCATCGCTTCGGTGCAGGGCGGCGTGCGACCATGATGGTTGCAGGGCTCGAGGCTGACATAGGCCGTAGCGCCCTTGGCCGCTTCGCCAGCGGCAGTGAGCGCGTTGACCTCGCCATGGGGCATACCGGAATCGCCGGTTACGCCGGCGCCGACCACCACGCCGTCTCGCACCAAGATGCAGCCCACCGACGGGTTCGGCCATGTCCGGCCAAGCCGGCTACGGCCCAGCCGTATCGATGCGGCCAAGTACCGGCGATCATCGAGCAACTCTGTCGCCGCATTACCTTCGGTCACCGTGCAACCTCGTCGGCTGCAGGTTCTGAGGTTTCAGGGGACTCTGTCTCTGGCGTCGCGATGGTGCGCGACGAGCTTGCCAGTTCTTCGACAAATTCTTCAAAGTCGCGGGCCTCGCGAAAGTCTTTGTAGACCGACGCGAAGCGCACATAGGCGACATCGTCGAGGACTTTGAGGGCGTCCATCACCAGCCGCCCGATCTCATCGGAGGGAATGTCGGCATCCCCGCGGGATTCCAGTTGCCGGACAATGCTGGAGACAAGCCGTTCGAGCCGCTCGTCAGGGATGGGCCTTTTGCGCGCGGCAATGCGCACGGAGCGCACAAGCTTGTCGCGATCGAAATTCTGCCGGTTGCCATCGCGCTTCACCACCGTCAGGTCGCGCAACTGGACGCGCTCGAAGGTCGTGAAACGGCCGCCACAATCGCCGCACACCCGCCGTCGGCGGATAGCAGCGTTGTCCTCCGCCGGCCGCGAATCCTTCACGTGCGTGTTGAGGCTCTGACAAAAGGGGCAGCGCATGCGCCGGGATGGCTCCTCAGGGCCGGGCTCTTAGCCGAGCGTCTCGTAGATCGGGAACCGGTCCGTCAGGGTCACGACCTTCTGCTTCACGGCTTCCTCAACGAGGGAATCGGCGTCGGCGCCGTTCTGCGAGAGCACATCGAGCACCTCGGCGATCATGTCACCGACCTGCTGGAACTCTGCAATGCCGAAGCCACGCGTGGTGCAGGCGGGCGAGCCGAGCCGAACACCGGAGGTGACAAACGGCTTTTGCGGATCAAACGGCACACCGTTTTTGTTGCAGGTGATACCGGCGCGCTCGAGCGCCTTTTCAGACACTTTGCCGGTCAGCGATTTGGGCCGCAGATCGACCAGCACGATGTGGTTGTCAGTACCGCCCGAGACAATGTCATAGCCGTGGCCCTTCAAGGTCTCGGCAAGCGCCTTGGCGTTTTGCACCACGTCGCGTGCATAGGTTTTGAACTCGGGGCGCAGCGCTTCACCAAACGCTACAGCCTTCGCGGCGATCACGTGCATAAGCGGGCCGCCCTGCAGACCGGGGAACACGGCTGAGTTCAGCTTCTTGGCGATGGCCTCATCGTCGGTCAGGATCATGCCGCCACGGGGCCCGCGCAGGGTTTTGTGCGTCGTCGTCGTCGCGACATGGGCGTGCGGGAACGGGCTTGGGTGCTGGCCGCCGGCAACAAGGCCAGCAAAGTGGGCCATATCCACCATCAGCAGGGCGCCAACGGCGTCGGCGATGGCGCGGAAGCGCGCAAAGTCGAACTGCCGCGAATAGGCCGAGCCACCCGCGATGATGATGGCGGGTTTGTGCTCGTGGGCGAGCCGCTCGACCTGATCATAGTCCAAAAGGCCGTCATCTTCGCGCACGCCATATTGGATGGCATTGAACCATTTGCCCGACAGGTTGGGCGGAGCGCCGTGGGTCAGGTGGCCGCCGGCGTCGAGGCTCATGCCCAAAATGGTGTCGCCGGGCTTCGTAAGCGCCAGCATGACGGCTTGGTTGGCCTGCGAGCCGGAGTTGGGCTGCACGTTGGCAAAGCCGCACCCAAACAATTGGGTGGCGCGCTCGATGGCCAGTTTCTCTGCAATATCAACAAAGTGGCAGCCGCCATAATAGCGGCGACCGGGATAGCCCTCGGCATATTTGTTGGTCATCACCGAACCCTGGGCTTCCAGGACGGCGCGCGAGACGATGTTCTCCGATGCGATCAGTTCGATCTCGTGCTTCTGCCGACCAAGCTCACCCGCAATCGCTTGAGCAATCTCGGGGTCCGTCGTCCCCAGATCGTCGGTGAAAAAGGTCGGGTAAAGCGGCGCGGTGGCGGAATCGGTCATGGCCATGGGTGGGTGCTTCCTCAAGCGCTGAAGACGATGCAGAACGGCATTGCCAGATGTGATGAGCACGCCCTAGCACAGGCCAAAGGCGGCGCAAACCGGACGGTGGTCGGATCAGGTGAGACCGATTGTCAAACCAGCCGGCCTCGGCCGTGATCAACGGGGCGTTGCGGCACGTCCGATGAGGCGGGCTCTTGGCCTTCTAGGCGTCGCCGGCGCTGCAGCTTGGCCCGGGCAAGCTCGTGGATACGCTCGCGGGCGCAGTTCTTAGGGGCGGCGAAGACAACCTCTAGGCCGGTCTCGGCATCCACCGCGACCACGCGCAGACCTTGGTCCATGGGGAAGAACTCAAGGTAGATGTCTGCCAAAGCCTGCCCCCTATCCGTTCGACGACACCGTTGTGGGCAGGCCATCGCGCCCGTAAATATCCTGACGGAAGTTGACCGTTCCGTTGGCCGCCGCCCAGGCGGTGACATAGTTGATATAGAGCGGCGCGGGCGTTGTGACATTGACGTCGATGCGCTCACCGTTCTGGATCACCTGATCGATGCGCTGACGCGACCAGCCATCGTTCTGGCGCAGCAGCCAGGTTACGAGTTCGCGCACGTTCTGCACACGCACGCAGCCCGACGACAGGAAGCGATAATCATCGCCGAACAAGGACTTGTCCGGGGTGTCATGCAGATAGACCTGGTGCTCATTGTGGAAGTTGATCTTCACCGAGCCCAGCGAATTGATCTCGCCTGGGTCTTGGCGGAACATGTAGCGGGTGGCCTCATCGGAGTTCCAGTCCACCGATTGCGGCGGCAGTTCCTGCGCGCCCGCGCCCCAGCTTGAGAAGATCCGAATGTTGTTTTCCGCCAAATATTGCGGGTTCTCCTGCATCAGCGGGATCAGATCGCGGCGGATGATCGACACCGGCACGGTCCAGAACGGGTTGAAGTTCAACTCGTGAATGCGGCTGTTGAGGATCGGCGTCTGCCGGTCGACCTTGCCAACAATCGCTGTGTGCCGTGTCGTGACGCGGCCATTATCGATGGCTTCAAGCGCGGCGGCGGGGATGTTCACCATCACGTAGCGATCGCCGAGGAAGCCCGACATGGAGCGGATGCGCACCAGGTTGGTTTCAAGCTGGCGAACACGCGCACCGATCGGCACGTTCATCGCCGCAAAGCCCTCGCCGCCCATGATGCCGTCGACCACAAGCCCGTGGCGGGCTTGGAAGCGGCGCACGGCGGAATCAACGTACGAATCGAAGATGTCCGAAATGCCCCACTGTTGGGCCATATCGCCGGACGCGATCAGCCAGCGGCGCAGTTCGGTGACGTTGGCGTGGCGCACGCCAAGTTGCAGGAGCGTGTCGCCGGGAACGGACAGCCAGCCGCCGCGGTTCATCATGTCGTAATGCTGGCGCAGCGCGGTCTCAAGGTTCACAGCGCTCGACGCCGAGAACATCGGGTCGGTCGACATTACAGGGAGTTGGCCGCTTGCGGTGGAATCAAACCCCTCGCCCCAGCGCGAATTGTGGTCTGATATGCGCTGGTTGAGCACAGCGTCGATGGCCGACTGCTGGGCGTTTGCCGCGCGCAGGGCCAGCGCTGAGGCGCCAAGGCCGAGGCCGGCGGCAAGAATTTGGCGGCGTGTTTTGGGGCCTGAGAAACGTGTCATCGCTGCATGTCCATCGGTCGGCGGGTCACAACTCGGCGGAGCGGCGCACACTCGTGCGGTGCCGCGCGACCAAGATATGATGCATCAATACTTAAAAGCTTATCTACCAAAGCTCTGCCGCCAGACAAATAGGGCCGCAATATGTTGCCCCGCCGGTGGCGTTCACAAATCCGTCAAAGCGCTGGGTGCACCGTACGGCGAGCGGCCCACTGTTGCGCCGGCGCCTCACTTCACTCCACTGCACTTCACTTCGTTGGTCCAGGTGGAGAGTGGCAGCCCCAAATGCAAGCGGCGCGGCCGCTCCCCGAGCAACCGCGCCGTCTTTTGTGGCGCCTCATACGCCTTTTGCTCGCGAGCGTCCTCCGCCCGCATCAGCCTGCCGCATGAGCTTTTTTGCTGGCTTAGAGCCGGTAGAGGATCTGGTCGGTCCAGAAACGCTCCAGGCGCTGCAGCGACTTGTTGAGCATCGAGAACTCGTTGACGCCCAAGCCGCCGACCTTCTCGATCGAGATCAGGTGACGCTCATACAGATCGCCAACGATCTTCGCGACCTCATGGCCTTTGTCGGTCAGGCTGACGCGGACCGAACGGCGATCCATGCGTGAGCGCTGGTGCGACACGAAACCCAGATCGACAAGCTTCTTGAGGTTGTAGGAAACGTTGGAGCCCAGATAGTAGCCGCGGGTACGCAGCTCACCGGCCGTCAGTTCCGAATCGCCGATGTTGAACAGCAGCAGCGCCTGCACGGCATTGATGTCGGAACGGCCGCGACGGTCGAACTCATCCTTGATGACGTCCAGCAGGCGGCGATGCAGCCGCTCCACCAGATGCAGAGCTTCCATATAAAGGGGTTCGATGTGCTGGTCTTCATTCTCATCGAAGTACGCAGACACCGAGGCACCCGGGCTGGGCGCGCCAATCGTGGCGGTGTTGGATTTACGCATTGAACTTGCCTCACTGTTTGGCCCGGATGTGTTCTCCGGTGATGCCAAAACCCTAGCAAGCAGCTCTAAAACCGCGCTTAAACTGTTTGATTAATTTCATATTTCTCGGGCGAGAGGCGCAAGAACCCATTCACCAATTGTTGTGGCGAACCGCTAACCAGCGGTGCTGGGGATGCGTTAAGGCTGCCGTTTGCGTCGCCCAAGGGGTCAGATGCGCGCCCGGGCCTTGGTCGCGCGGCGGACC